>SIHH01000197.1 GCA_004299065.1 Phormidium sp. SL48-SHIP
CGAGGTGCGATCGGCCTCAGACCTGATCGAAAATGAAAACTAGAGTCGTTCCTATTCCCTATTCCCTATTCCCTGTTCCCCGTTCCCTATTCCCCGTTCCCTATTCCCTGTTCCCTGTTCCCTATTCCCTGTTCCCTCCCCATACAACAAACCCCGTCTCTGACATCACATCAAAAGACGGGGCTAGTGCTAACCGACTGCTAGCGATCGTGATACTACCAAGTTACGGGGAAGGAAGAGGGGCTTTGGCCTTGTCCAGCACAATTGACCAAAGTGGATTCCAAAGGACCACCGGGATCCATACGAGCTTCAGCGGGCATATAGCCGATGTTACCAACGGAATCTTCGAGTTCAAACCACATCCCGCCGTCATCCCCGACGAAAGCGTTGCGAATCATGTTGACCTGCTCGTTAGGCAGCATATTCGCGATTTCGCTCGAGTTCATATCGGGTTCTGTGTAGAGAACGTTTGCACCCCGAACTCGACGGCAGGTATCTCCAGGACGCTCGCCAACCCGTTGGGCCAGTTCCGAGGAATTAGACGACTCACCCAGGGGGGCAGCGTTGGTGGGGGCTTTTAGACCCGCAGCGGTGAGCGAGACAATTCCGAGCAGCGCAGCGGAGGCACTAAGACGATTCAATTTCATTCTGTTCAACTCCTCAAGGTGTACCAGTAACTTACAGAGGAATTATAGACCAACTTTTTCCGATTCTGCCGTCTGTCAAAAAAGTTAAAGTTTTCACTCCCTGATTATGATGGCACTAGAGCGAGTATTGGGGGGGTAAACCAGTACGAAATGGGATCAAACCCCTTTTTGATTCTTAAAGGCTCAGTTTTTCCATGATTTCAACCCATTAACCCCGTTCACATTCTCAGAAATCAAGAATCGTAACGGTCTGAGAGGGAACTATCCCGTCTCAGACCCTTGGGGGAGCTTCCGAACGTGGTCAGACCTCGAAAGGGTTTACCACGTCACAGGGAAGGCGCTACCACCGGGACAATACACCAGCGTAGACTGTCTCGAACCCCCCGCAGCACCCCGGACTTCGGCCCGCATAAAGCCGATATTGCCCACGGAATCCTCAACTTCAACCCATAACTCGCCATCAACACCCTGAAAGGGACTGCGAATCATGTTGACTTGTTCGTTAGGAAACATCGAAACAATTTCCCGCGAACTCATCGTCGTATCGGCGTAGAGGTTGAGTCCCTCGCCACGAACCCGACGGCAGACATCTCCAGGACGGTTGCCAACTTGGGCCAGTTCCAAGGTGGTCTCACGTTCATCGAGAGAGGCAGCATTGACGGAGGCCTTGAGACCTAAAACACTCAAAGAAACCAGGCTCAACACAGCGGCTGAGGCTCCAATCTGGGTTAGTTTCATCTATAATTCCTCACAAAAACCAGTATTAGACACGGCGATTATAACCGCTTTTTTTGAAAGTGGGGAGAGATGAATAAATAATAAACTTAAAAAATTATAAACTTACAAGTTAACTGTTTTTTTAGGTCACACAAAACCTGTCCGGCGACAGAAAAATATCACCAAAATAACCAGATTGATGGCGTTTTTTATGTCCCAATTTCCGTAAATTGGTTGCTTGGTTGATTTACGAATCGGTAACCTTTAGTCTCAACTGGGTCTGTTATTCGTCCAGTGCAAGGCAGTATCTGTCTTGATTTGTTGTGGTTATAGATGCGTGTTTTACCCGGTGTTTTACCTCAGGTTTCATCCTGAGATGGCCCAGTAAGGACTTCACCAGTATAGTCTATCAATTGGCAATGTCCAGGGTAATGAGTCTAGGGGGATCTTAGGGCCAGCTCGTTGATGGAGACTGAGGCGTTAGCCAGAGCGAGTAGAGGGCCAGTTTGCTCCTGTCCATTGACGGCGAGGTCGCTGTGACAGAGAACGACTTGTTCGTCAACTCGGGCCAGTAAGTCTTTGAGAATCCGTTTGAGACGCGCTTCATCATCCTGTTGACGAGCTTCCGCGTCATAGGGGAGGGACCGCGATCGCTCGAAAATCGGAGCCGCAAATAAGACCGCCGCTCCCCCTTGCAGCCACAGGGGGGAACCAATATCGAGCCAGAAATGCCAACGATGGCTCAGGCGATGACTGCGATATTGATAGATGGTACTGAGCGTGACGGCTGGGGGATGTCGCTGTTTGAGGGGGTAGGGATTAGCCGTGACCGTTCCCGTTTGCAGCAAACTGAGAAACTCGCCTACCGCCGCCGCAGCGGGACGATCGCCGCCGACGCGCTCCTCAACTTGCCAAAAATGGGCCGCAGTTTCGAGCAGTTCTCGCAGGGCCTCGCGTTGATCATCGGCTAAATCGGGATACCAAAGAAAATCATTGACAATGCGATCTAAGACCACCAGCGGCGAGAGGGGAGTGGCTCCCTGAAGCTGCGATCGCATCCCCTCAATCCAATCGCGAATCTTCTCATAAGCGACGGTGGCCCGGTAGCCGAGGCGATCGCAGCCGGGAAAACTCTGGGCCGGCAACAATTGCGGCCAATCAGGATTCGGTTGATAACACGCATCAGCCAACAGGCCTCCCCGCACCGGATCGATATCGAGCCTTAAGCGAAACGGTAACCTCTCATCGTCCTCGAAATCCTCAACATCCTCGACATTGTGAGGATTTCGCGACAGGATCACCAACATTTCGGCCACCAAATCCCGGTTAATCCGTCGTCCCAAACCACCATAGAAAAACGGTAAGAGAGTCAACACCGCGCGAACTCGGGGTTGACTCACCAGGGGTCGTTGCACCTGTAGCGGATGCACCGGGATACCATAGCCCTCTAAAATATGGCGCAGACTATAGCGGGCGATCGCATCCAACCCCGGCGCAATAATCGCAATCTCCGCCGGACTCACCCCCCGCTGTTGCACAATCTCGGCAATCTCTTGTCCCACCCGTCGCAACAGCTGCGATCGCGCCACCGTCTCCAAGGAGGGAACCGACGCCGGAAGCTGCATCAAATAGGTGGGATTCAAGGCCAACTCCAGCATCGGTTCAGCCAACTCAGCCAGCAATCCCGGCGAGTGGGGCCGCTGTGAATCCAAATCAATCACCTGCTCACAGCATCCACAGATGTCTTCCAACCGATCCGGATCTGCATTCAGTCCCAGACGAATCTTCCCCTCAGGATTAAAGGTAAACAGTCCCGGACGGGGCAAACTGAGAAACATCTCAAACAACTCGTGGCAAATCCCCGGATAGTCATCGACATCATCAGCCGCCACCGCCAAAAATCGCCGTCGCAACTGAAGCTGATACTGAGGATCAGGCAACAGATAGCGCCAATAGAGTTCTAGGATGAGGCCATAGGTGAGTAGTCCTCGTTGCCAACACCAATCGCGCCACGTTAACAGCAACTCCTGGATCGCCTCCGCGTCCCCCTCAGCCAGTATCTCCGGGGTCAGACCCTCTTGCAGTCGCTCACCAATGGCCTCGCAGGGATAACCAGCGGCGGCGGCCAGTTGCAGCAGATCTAAACTCCGGCGAACTTGCTTCGTCACCGTTGGTCCTAGGCTGGGTAATCCCCCCTCCGGTAACTGGGCCTCCCAGAGTTGTCGGGCCAACATCTGCTCGGTTTCTGGACGTAGGCGGACGGGGATGGCTACGGGAATGCTCAGTTTTTGAGCGAGTAAGGCCCAAAATAAGCTCACCTCTTGCTGGAAAAAGCCGAGGGGAGTCGTCACGGTGATGGCCCCTCCTCCGCCAGTGGCCCGCACTAAGGCATCAGTCAGCCGTAAACGGGTTTCCCCCGTCGCGGTCAAGACTAAAATTGAACTGGCCGTTGGAAGTGGTGTTAGAGATGGGGGAGAACTGGTCTGGCTGAACTCATCAAGCCACTGAATCACCTGCTGAATCAGATGGCTGGTTTTACCACAGCGACTCGACCCCCAAAGCCAAATTGATTGAGACGACACCGATCAACCTCGATTAGATTTGCTACCATGCTACTCGACCCCGGAAACGGGCCGATCTGGCAATCGACTCTAACCCTGAACGCTCAATACAGGTTCAATAGCAGGGAAACCTCTTGAACGGAGGTTGACGTGATTTCATTCGGCTCACTCTTGTGTGTTTGAACTATGCAAAACTCAGACTCGTCTGGCCGATTTGGCCTATTGCGTCGTGTACGCCGTTGGTATTTCAAGACCCCAGAGCGAGCCTTGGATGCCGCCTATGAGGCGGCATTGACCCTACAGCGGCTCGAACAGCAGTATTTCCAGGGAGAGAAAATGACCGGCGAGGGCGATCGCTATACGTCCCTAGAATGGGGACAACTTAAAGCTGAACGCGATCGCAACCTCGACATCATCCAACGCCGCCTGCGAGAGTTTCGGGCCAGCCGCAGCACTCTCAATTGGATTACCCGTTCTTCTTCTGCGATCGGGCCGATTCAATTACAAGCTACTGATGACTCGAAATCTCGTTATTCTCCTGATGACACCTATCAATTTTCAGAGAATCTTAAAAAGCTGAAAATTATCGATGAGATTGCTGGGAAGTATTTCTCTCAACCTCCCTCATCGGCGGCAAGTCCTCCCATTGAGGTTCAACCTCGGGAAACCCCGAAACCCCTACAAGCGAACCGCCAGTCAGGAAAAACGGCCAACGGTTCCCCCTCTGAGCCTCAGAGCGATTCTGAGCAATTTCAGGATCTCTCAGATCGGTTTAATCAAGGAGCTAGCAGTCCCACTCGCAACTGGCGCGATGACTTTAAAACCGCCCGTACATCTCGCGTCAATACCGCTAGTGATGTGGAATCTATCTCTGGACAAGCGAGTTTGTTACCCCGCTCGATCCTGAGAACTATCAATCGTATCAAGGAAGAACTCGACCCCAATGCAGAAGAGGATGTTGTTGAGAAATTTCGCTATTACAAAAGTAAAACCGTTATTTCTCTTAAGTTTATCTTGCTGTTGATTCTGGTTCCTCTTTTAACTCACCAAGTTTCTAAAAATCTCATTATTCGCCCGATTTATAATGAGTATTTCTATGAGCAAATTGAACTGTTTATCAATCCAGATTTTGAAGAAGAAGCCTATCGGGAGTTAAATCACTATGAAGAGCGGCTACGATTTCGGATGGCGATTGGCTCCGCCCCCAATTTGTCAGAGGAAGAGTTTGAGGTTCAAGTGGCTGAAGAAGCCCGTGAGATTGCTCGTAAATATCAGAATATGAGTAATAATGCTCTGCAAAATGTGGCAGCCGACCTCTGTTCATTGGGCGCCTTTATTTTGGTGTTGATGAATAGTAAACGGGAAATTGCGATCGTTAAATCTTTTATTGATGACCTAATTTATGGACTCAGTGATAGTGCTAAAGCCTTCATTATTATTCTCTTTACGGATATTTTCGTGGGCTACCACTCCCCCCACGGTTGGGAAATCATCCTCGAAGGGGTCTCTCATCACTTTGGCTTAGCTGAAAGCCGGGATTTTAACTTTATGTTTATTGCGACGTTTCCGGTGATTTTGGATACGGTGATGAAATACTGGATTTTCCGCTATCTCAATCGAATTTCACCCTCGGCAGTGGCGACCTACCGCAATATGAATGAGTAAGTGTTAAAAATGAGACGAATAAAAATGAAACGAGTATTCCGTTGGAATGGTTGGTCTGTAGGATTACTGATGTTGGGCATCATCGGCGGCATCATCGGCACTGAGGCGAGGCCGGGCTATAGCGCTCGTGGTCGTCATCTTGAGCAACTTCAGGAGACTCAGGCTTGTCGCCGTTGTGACCTAGAAGATGCAGACTTGTCCGGGGCGCAATTGCAAGGAGTCGATTTGCGCGGCGCCAATCTCAACCAGGCCAATCTGGAGGGGGCGAACCTAGAAGGGGCGAACCTAGAGGGGGCGATTTTGACTCAAACGAACTTACAAGGGGCTAATTTGAGTCGGGCCACTGTCGTTGAGGGCCAATTAGGACAGGCCCAGTTGCAAGGGGCCAATCTAACCCAGGCTAACTTCAACTTTGCCCGTTTGGGACGAGCCAATTTGGAGGGGGCGCAGTTACAGGGGGCGCAATTCCTCTCGGCGCGCTTAAATCATGTCAATCTGGCTGGGGCCGATTTGGCCGGGACTGATTTTAGAAGTGCTGTCCTCAACGGGGCGGATTTGCAGCAGGTTCGCTGGAGTCAGGCTAATTTCCAGGGGGCCAGTTTGCGTGAGGCGACGTTGCAGGGGAGTTCGGGATTTGGCGTGAATTTGAATCGGGCCAATCTCGTCAATGCTGATTTGACGGAGGTGAGACTCTCGGAGGGGCGACTGACGGGGGCGGTTGCGGTCGGTGCAATCTTTGCTGACGCGGACTTGTCGGGGGCGGCGTTGAATCTTGGCGATTTTCAGGGGGCGGATTTGAGTGGGGCGAATCTTCAAGGGGCGGTGTTGAGTGAAATCTTGTTGATGGGTGCGTCGTTGAGGGGGACGAATTTGACGTATAGCTATTTGTTTGGGGCTAATTTGACGGCGGCACAGTTACAGGGGACGCGCTTCTCTGGGGCGGATTTGAGGGGAGTCCTGTTCCGAGGGGCGGATTTGACGGAGGCGGATTTGACGGATGCCATTATTGAGGGAGCCGATTTCACGGATGCGGTCCTGACGGGGGCGACGATTCCCCAGGTTTAATTCCCCAGGTTTAGAGGTTGGGGTTTAGATGTTGGGTTCAGGCTTTGGCGAGGACAAAAACGCTGCCGACGTTCCCTCGGCCGATACGGAGGGTTTCGTCGAGATAGGTGATGTCGAGCCAGCCTTGGCGGTCGGTTTGGATTTGGGAGTCGAGGGCTAGGAATTTTTGTGGGGATTCTAAGGCTTCGATGAATTGGTTGGGGTTGCGGTAGTTGATGATTCGTTGCAGGCCGACGACGAAACGCTGAAATTTGACGGTAACGCGGACGGGGGAGGTGGGGGTGAATTGGGCGGCGACGCTAACGAGGCCGTCGAGGTAGGGGAGGCCTTGCAGTTGGGCGATGTTGTAGATTTTCCGGTCTTCTAGGCGGATACATTGGTAGATGTCCCCGAGGTTGTAGAAGGGGAAGCGATCAATATTGAGGAGTTCGCGACTGGTGGTGTAGAGGAGTCGCCAGTTGCCGTCTAGGAGGGCTGGGGCTTCGAGGGGTCGAGGGGTGGGGTTGCGGTCTTCGAGTCGGGCGATCGCACTGAGAATGGCGGTTTTGTCGGTGTCGCTGGCTTCGAGTCCTCGGTTTTGTCCGGCGATCGCACGCATTAAGTCGTCTTTGTATATCATATTTTGTTAAATCTGTCAAGATAACGGCAAGGATTTTGTGGGTCTAACCGCCGATGCACCTCTCTAGGATAGCAAGCTGACTCGATGGGACGAGGGAGTCTTGGGAGGGAATCCTAGGAAATCGATAGAATACGATTACTAAGCCCACTGCATTGGCTGAGAGACGGTGGTTTGTGGCTGGGTTCAAGGTTCTGTTTGAGTCAAAGTACAATTGTG
>SIHH01000198.1 GCA_004299065.1 Phormidium sp. SL48-SHIP
GGTTTAGGGGTTCATGACTTTAGTTGCGATCGCCTTCACCGGCGATCGCAACTTTGTATTGGAGTTGACTCAGAATTTAACAGTGATGCGGGGTCTACCAGAGGGCGATCGAGCTACTGTGAACGTGAAAAACAAGGTATCATGAGGATGTTGGCTTATCGTAAGACATTATAATGATTACCTTTAGTAGCCAGGCTGAGATTGCCCTGCGATCGCTTCTTCCGAGCGATCGACAACGGATTGACCACTTCTTACCCCAACTCGATGGCTTTTCTGAACAGAGTTCGGTCAATCATCGCGTCAAGCTGTTGAAAAGTGAAGGTTTAGAAAATTTGTACATGGCTCGTGTATATCCTGACTTTCGCATTATTTTTCGGCAGACAAATGAGGGTGTTGAAATTGTGGATATTTTCAAGGAGGAGCGACTTAATAATTTAAAAGAAGCTTATAAACCGATATCATTGGTTTTATAAAAATCGATAAATCTGGGTCTTCTGAGTTCAAGGTGATAAGAAAAAATTATGGCGGATTATATCCCTTGCCGTAGGGGCGAAAAATTTTCCCCTCCTGGGAGGGGCTAGGGGTGGGTTCCCCTACAATTTTGTATTGAATGCAACCAATTCTACCCCATATCCTGAAGATCCAACTATCCTTTATTTTCGCAAACCCAACTTCTTCAATCGAGAACGAATTGCACCAGGTTTCCGTTGAAACTCGCTGGCTAAATCTCGAATAGCTATACCTTGCTTATAGCGATGTTTTAGCCGCTCATCTTCAGCTAAATCCCAAGTTTTATAAGCACGCGGATATGTTTTTCTAATTTCCTTAATGCTGTACGTTTTTGCAGATTGAGTTGAGTTCGATGATTTTTGGGGTATCCGAGATACTTCAGTCTTAGGTATCTGAGAGACTTGGATTTCAGAAGGAACTCTAATCGATTGGGAAATATCTTGTCGTTCCTGTTCATATTTTTCTTTTAAACGTCTAATTTTTTCTTCATAAAAACTAACGATTTGCTGATATCCTGTTTTATTGTGCCTGTATTGTAGGGCTACAGCCGTTGTTATACTGCCAATTAAAATCCCCAGGCAGAGCGCAGCTATAACTTCCATCATCTGAACAACATAAACTTACAATACGGAAATTTTATAGCAATTTTCGATAACATTGCAATACATCCAACATTGGCGAAGGGCGAACGGCCGTTCGCCCCTACAGCTATCTGTGGCAGGAAGGCATGAAAATTGGTATTAATTTTTCAGACAATCAAAGAGATTGATAGTTACCATCATCCACCTCAGATTTTACAGCTTTCAGTGGCCTTACAGGGCTGCCATGAGAACACTGATGATGGTCTTTCCCCGCCAACTCTCCTACACTAATAAACGTCTCCTAACACGAACCACTCATTTATGCACCGGATTGCTGCAACACCAGGCGGTTGGACCCCCGATAGTGACGGGGTCATCTACATCCAACAAACTCCCGCCCCCATCGTCTTCATCACCGCCGCCGACACCGACATTCAAACCCTCTCCGTCGCCCGCCAACAACTTCCCGCCGAGTTCCCCGAGATGCGGGTGGTGAACCTGCTGCAACTACAACAGCAACTCACCCTGGATACCTACGCCGACGAGGTGTTGTCTCAAGCGAAACTGATTATCCTGCGGCTGCTGGGGGGACGGGCCTATTGGAGTTATGGCTTAGAGGTGTTGCGGGAAACCGTGGAGATGACTGGGGGTCATTTGATTGTCATGCCCGGTGATGATGGCATTGACCCCGATTTATGTAGTCATTCTACCGTGCCGCTGACGGTTGTGAATCGACTGTGGCAGTATTTTAATGAAGGGGGAGTGAGTAACTTTTGTAATGGCCTAAAATATGCCCAAGATAAATGTTTAGATGGGGAAAATTATCCCCCAGACCCGCAATCTGTGCCTCGGGTGGGACCCTATCCGGTGGCTGAGGTGACGGATGCGATCGCCCGTGTGGGGATTATCTTCTATCGCGCCCATTATCTCTCTTCCAATACAAAACCCATTGATGCTCTTTGTCAAGCCCTAAGTCAACAAAATTTACAACCCGTTCCCCTCTATATTTCCTCCCTACGAGATCGGTCGGTTCAAGACCAAGTGATTGAGGTCTTTTCTCAAGTTGACCTGATTCTCAATACCACCGGATTTTCCCTAGCCAAACTCGATCGCGAACAGCCCAATCTCGACCTCTGGCAAACCCTAAATCGCCCCGTCTTTCAAGTGATCCTCAGTGGCGGCGGCCAAGCCCAATGGCAAGACGAATTGAGGGGCTTATCGCCGCGAGATGTGGCCATGAACGTGGCCTTACCCGAAGTTGACGGACGGATTATTACCCGGGCCGTGTCCTTCAAACAAATGTCTGAAACCGACGATCGCCTCGAAACCGAAGTCGTCCGCTATGAACCCGTCGGCGATCGCATTGACTTCGTCGCCGAACTGGCCAAACATTGGGCCAGCCTGATTAAAACCCCCGTTGAACAGCAACGAATTGCCCTGATTCTGCCCAACTATCCCAACAAAGATGCCCGACTCGCCAATGGCGTTGGCTTAGACACCCCCGCCAGTACCGTCGAAATCCTCAAAAGCCTCAAAACCGCTGGCTATTGCGTCGGGGACGCGCCCCAAACCTCCGAGGACTTGATGACGCTTCTCACCTCCGGCGTCACCAACGATCCCGAAAGCTTCCAAATGCGCCCCGTCTATCAAACCCTGTCCCTGCAAGACTATCAAAGGGCCTTTGCCCAACTCCCCGCCGCCGTCCGTGAGGGAATCGAACGCCGCTGGGGACCGGCTTCTGGGGACTTTGCGATCGCCGGCATTCAACGGGGCCATCTCTTCATTGGCATCCAACCGGCCCGAGGCTACGATCGCGACCCCAGCCTAAACTACCACGCCCCCGACCTCGAACCCACCCACGACTACCTGGCCTTCTACATCTGGCTACGACAAAAATTCCAAGTTCAAGCCGTCGTCCATGTGGGCAAACATGGCAACCTCGAATGGCTACCGGGCAAAAGTGTCGCCCTCTCCAACACCTGTTACCCGGAAGCCGTCTTCGGTCCCCTACCTCATTTCTACCCCTTCATTGTCAACGACCCCGGCGAAGGGTCCCAAGCCAAACGTCGCAGTCAAGCGGTCATTTTAGACCATCTTACGCCCCCCATGACGCGGGCAGAACTCTATGGAAAATTGGATTGTTTAGAGGGCTTAATTGACGAATACTACGAAGCCGAAAGCTTAAATCCAAGCCGTCTCAAAGACCTCTCTCGTCGCATTGAAACCCTGATTCAAGAAGAAAACTTGCATCGAGATTTAGGACTCAGTGACGACCTAGATGAAACCGTCTTAATGACCCAATTAGATGGCTATCTTTGTGAACTCAAAGAAGCCCAAATCCGCGATGGCTTACATATTTTTGGAGTTTGTCCCGAAGCAGACCCATTACGGGATTTAATCGTCTCCATTGCCCGCTGTCCGGGACGGGGACGAGTGGGCTTAACCCAAGCCCTGGCGCAATCCTGGGGCTTGGACATTGACCCCCTCACCACCCCACCGACAGACCCCTTACAGGGACAATTCCGCAATGTGGGGGATGCGGTGGCGGCGTTGGAAACGGAAGCCGCGCGACTGGTGGAGGAATTGATTGCGGGAACGCCCACTTCAGTAGCCGCCCCCGTTCAGGAGTGTTTGCAGTGGATTGACACCGTTTTATTGCCGGCGTTGCGGGGCTGCGATCGCGAACTAATCAATCTAGTTCGAGGCCTCCGGGGTGAGTATATCCCGTCCGGGGCCTCCGGCGCACCCACTCGCGGCCGTCCCGAAGTTCTCCCCACGGGGCGTAACTTCTATTCCGTGGATATCCGCGCCATCCCCAGTGAAAGTGCTTGGGATGTGGGACGTAAGGCGGCGGAGGTCTTAATTGACCGTTATACCCAGGAAAACGGCGAATATCCTCAAACCCTCGGCTTGTCGGTTTGGGGAACCTCGACGATGCGCACCGGGGGCGATGATATTGCCCAAGCCCTGGCGTTACTGGGAGTCCAGCCAATTTGGGATGGTTTAGGGCGGCGCGTGGTGGATTTCGAGATTTTGCCCTTGTCGGTGTTGCAACGGCCCAGGGTGGATGTGACGCTGCGGATTTCTGGGTTTTTCCGGGATGCGTTCCCTAATTTGATTGACCTGTTTGATGCGGCGGTGACGGCGGTGTCTCAGGTGTCTGAGTCCCCGGAGGAGAATCCGTTGGCGGCCCAGGTGCAGCAGGAGGCGGCGTTTTGGCAGGGTCAAGGGTTGACGGAGGAGACGGCCCAACGGCGATCGCGTTATCGCGTCTTTGGGTCCAAACCGGGGGCCTATGGGGCGGGATTACAGGGGTTAATTGAGTCGCAAAATTGGGCTAGTGAGGCGGATTTGGCTCAAGCTTATATTAACTGGAGTAGTTACGCTTACGGCGATCGCAGTGCCACCTCAGAACCTGAAGCCTTTGCAGCGCGATTGCAACAGATGCAAATCGTGTTGCAGAACCAGGATAACCGCGAACATGATTTGTTGGATTCCGATGATTACTATCAGTTTCAGGGAGGCTTAACGGCGGCGGTGCGTCAAGCGCGAGGAACCACGCCGGAGGTCTATTTTGGTGATAATTCTCGGGTGGAAAATCCTAAGGTGCGATCGCTGCGGGAGGAAATTGCCCGCGTTTATCGTTCGCGGGTGGTGAACCCCAAATGGATTCAGGGGGTGATGCGTCATGGCTATAAAGGGGCCTTTGAGATGGCGGCGACGGTAGATTTCCTCTTTGGCTATGATGTGACGACGGGGACGGTGGAGGAGTTTATGTATGAGGGAGTCGCCCAAGCTTATGTGTTTGATGAGGCGGTTCAGGAGTTTGTGCGACAGAAGAATCCCTGGGCGTTACGGGATATGGCGGAACGACTGATTGAGGCCCATCAGCGGGGACGTTGGGACTCAGCCAGTCGCCCGATGTTAGATCAGTTGCGAGAGATTTCTCTGGAGGCGGAGGAGAAGATTGAGGCCACGTTATCGAGTCAGGAGGGGTGAGGGGTTGAGAGACTCGCTTTGGCTAGACTTGATGTAAGACTCAATTTTGGGAGAATGATGGTGATTGCAGCTTCAGACCCCCCCAGCCGAGTTCAACCCCAAGGTGAACAGCGGGTGGTGTTTCATGGCCTGGATTGGGATAGCTATTTGCATCTATTAAGGCTTTTACCCCAGTCCCGAAGTTCTCGTTTAACCTATGATAAGGGTCTTTTAGAAATTACAATGCCCCTAGAAGAGCATGAGTTTGCTCGCTGTTTAATTGAGCGATTTATTGTAATTTTGGTGGAAATGTTGGGACTACCGTTAAAAACTATGGGGTCAACAACGCTCAACTATCCCCAATTCCAAAAAGGTGCAGAACCGGATCAGGCGTATTATATTCAAAATCAGCCTTTGGTGAAGGGGCGGTCTGTGGATTTAGCCCAAGATCCACCCCCGGATTTAGTGGTTGAGGTGGATATTACCCATACGGATATTGCCAAAAATCAGTTTTATGCGGGTTTAGGTGTGCCGGAGTTTTGGCGCTTTGATGGACAGATTTGGCGTATTTATCGGCTTGAATCGGGGGTGTATGTGGAGGGCGATCGCAGTCCGACGTTTCCCCAAGTTCCCAAGGATTGGCTGTATGAGTTCTTGAGGATGGCCCGGGAGGATGAGATTCAGGCGATGCGATCGCTCCGAGACCGTTTTTCCCCTAACGCCCCATCGTCCCCCCACTGAGACGAGGGATTGGTCTCGCTCTCATCACGTCTTAACCCGATGTTCCCTGCCAGATGGGGGGATATCGGGTCTTTTCATGAAGTTTTGTAACAATTCGGGACGAATTACGTAAAACTCGCCTGTTCATCCCGACAGACCTATAGAGCCTCTGGTGAGGTTCGCTGTCTACCTCACCTTTTCTCCTGACTCGGATGGGCTGAGGACAAGTCACCGTCAGGGAGGAGCCAGTCCTATGAGTTAGAGTTGTCGGCTATCCACAACCTGAATTGATAATGAGCTAAGTCTAACATCTCCGTAATTATTCGTAGATAATACGGGTTAAATGTGTCTTTTGTCATAATTTCTGCTGCTTTGTGTGATTTTACGAACATACATAAAGTTTCGATAAATTTTGGACCTTAAGTTTAAATCTTTATAGCGCTTAAGCTATAAAGATGGATAGCGATAAATAATTTAGCTAGAGGTTTCAAATCATGGTTTTGAATATTGTCACGGCTGGTGGGTTTGACTTTGGACTGGCGACAGATGCGGGTGATCAGGTCATCATGGCCCAGTTGCCGGCGGATCAGTTAGATCCGTTACGTACTTCACCATCTCAAGATGCGATCGCCCTTCTGGGAGGAAATGATGTCTTCGAGAATGACGATACGGGACGAATTGTCTTTGGCAACACTGGAAATGATAGCCTGGTGGGCGGTGCTGGTAACGATACGATTTATGGTGGTCAGGGAGAAGACACAATCATTGGTGGTGCCGGGAATGATGTCTTATCGGGCGATCGCAACTTCGATACCCTAACCGGTGGCGCAGGAGCGGATGAATTTATTATGCCGTCATCAGGAGAAAACAGGGATCTAATCACCGATTTCCAACCTGGGGTTGATAAACTTCGTCTGCCTGATGGAGTGGCCTTTACCGATTTAGAGATTCGAGGTTTTGGTGGTAACACCGAGATGGTTCGCAATGGTGGTGAAATCTTGACGGTTCTCCAGGGGGTTGTGGCTTCTTCGATAACCACCAACGACTTTATTGGCGAGATTGGCGAGACTGAAGAGACTGAAGAGACCCCGCCTGGGGATGTTACTCCTGGTTTTGAACCGAGTACCGCTGGTGATTTAGGGGTATTGAGTGGAACTCGTACCGTCCAAGAGAATGTGCAAGGTGGGAGCTTTGAGTATTACCGCTTTACTTTGGATCAAGCTCAGGATGTTGAGCTGACATTGTCTGGTATGAGGGAGAATGGAGATCTTCGGTTGTATGTTGGTGAGCAACAACCTGATCGTTCAGTCGAAATTGGCAATGAAATCGAAAGTTCGATGAACAGTGGAAGTCAAGATGATTCTATTACTCGTTCATTGGATGCAGGTACTTATTTCGTTGAAGTGAATGGAATGCAAGTGTTTTTTAATACCGACTATACCCTGACGTTCGACGCGACTCTATAACTTGAACTCTAACCTGAACTGTTGCTCAAGCTAGACATACCCCCTCTTCAGCTTGGGCGACATCAGCAAGAAGCCCGACACTCTCTTCGATAGGCTTGTGACTGTCGGGCTTCTCCCGTGAGATATAGGAAGCGAAACGAGCCAAACTTTGTCGCAACCGTCAATCGTCATGATTAACGCCCCATCATCCCCCCACTC
>SIHH01000199.1 GCA_004299065.1 Phormidium sp. SL48-SHIP
TTCCCTGTTCCCTATTTCCTCTAAAATGCGATCGCACCCTCACTAAATTGCCTCCTTCAGCCCCCGACTCGTGGCATAATAGCGCCGATCGACACAATTACCCGCACAGCCATGCCCATCTCAGGCGCTCAACCTGCACTCCTTGTCCTCGCCGACGGCAGCCATTACCCAGGCTACTCCTTCGGTGCCACCGGAACGGCCATCGGTGAAGTTGTCTTCAATACCGGAATGACGGGCTATCAGGAAGTTTTGACCGATCCCAGTTATTGTGGTCAATTGATTACCTTCACCTATCCCGAACTGGGGAATGTTGGTGTTAACCCCGATGATGAAGAATCGAACGGCCCGGTTGCCAAGGCGGCGATCGCACGTAATATCTGTCACCGCCCCAGTAACTGGCGATCGACTCAATCGTTGCCGGATTATCTCAAAGAACATGGGATTCCCGGAATTTACGGCATTGATACCCGTGCTTTAACCCTAAATCTGCGCTCTTCTGGAGCCATGAATGGGGCTGTTTCCACAGAAATCCTCGATCCCGAGGCCCTGCTGATGCAAGTCCAGTCTGCCCCCAGTATGGCGGGCTTGAACCTGGTTCCTGAGGTCTCGACGTCGGATGTTTACGAATGGCATGAACCCACGGCTGATATCTGGGAATTTGGCCCCAAATCTCAACCTGGGGAAGAGCCGTATACGGTGGTCGCCATTGACTTTGGCGTTAAACGCAATATCCTCCGTCGCCTGGCCAGCTACGGCTGTCGGGTGATTGTGGTTCCCGTTAGCACCTCGCCTGAGGATATTTTGAGCTATAACCCGGATGGCATTTTTCTCTCCAATGGCCCCGGAGATCCCGCTGCGGTTCAAGATGGTATTGCGACCGTTAAAGCCCTCCTGACGGCTGAAAAACCCATGTTTGGGATTTGCATGGGACATCAGATTCTGGGACAGGCCATCGGTGGGGACACCTTTAAACTTAAGTTTGGCCACCGGGGACTCAATCAACCCTGTGGCTTGAGTCAACAAGTCGAAATTACCAGTCAGAACCACGGTTTCGCCATTGATGCCGAGTCTTTGAGCGGGGATCTCGAAGTGACTCACTTTAATCTCAACGATCGCACCGTCGCCGGATTGCGTCATAAAAAATTGCCTCTGTTTTCGGTGCAATATCACCCCGAAGCCAGTCCTGGCCCCCATGATGCGGACTATCTGTTTGGCCAGTTTGTTGAATCGATGCGTCAGGCCCGGCAAACCCCCGTCTCGGTCTAGTTTCTCTGTTCGCCTCCTGGCTGATTCGTCTCGTCTGGGATCATCCCCTAGACAAATGTTGGAATACAGCCTATACTGAGGCGTTAACTCAAGGTATTACGTGACACGAGGAGGACGCTATTCCTGAGCCACTCAACTTGACGGTTAGCCTACGAGGCACACGAGAAGTCAAAGGAAACTACCAGTTGTTCCGACTCACGGGGCTGCTTGATGCGTTCTCGGAGCCGAACTTCCAGAAAGTTCTTAGCAAATGTATCGATGAAGGTCCGGCGAATGTCATCCTAGACCTCTCGAAGATTGATTTTGTCGATAGCTCCGGCTTGGGCGCACTCGTCCAGTTAGTTAAACGGGCGCAGACGGCTAAAGGAAGCTTACAAGTGGTCACCAACCCGCGAGTCACCCAGACTGTGAAACTGGTGCGATTGGAAAAATTCCTATCGTTACAGGGTTCGGTGGATGAGGCGATCGCCAACGTCTCCAAATCCTGATAGGTTTCGGATAGGTCAGCGAGCCGTTGCGCAATTGGGCAAAACGGCTCGTTATTCTCTTGTTTGTTAGATTTTTCTAGGAATTAAGCCTTGTTTGAGGACGTTGGGTTGCTACAGAAGTCTTTAACCCCCCAGCAATTGCGGCAACTGTCGCCCATATCCCTCGCCTATGTGGGGGATGCCGTCTATGAGTTATATGTTCGCCAACGTTATTTGTTTCCACCTCGGCGGACGCATCATTATCATCAACAGGTGGTCGCTCAAGTTCGGGCCGAACGTCAAGCTGAGCAACTTCACGCCATTCAGAGCGATTTGACGGACGAGGAACGGGATGTGATTCGTCGGGGGCGCAATGCCACGGTTCGCTCCCCGAAACGCCTTGATCCCAAAACCTATCAGGAGGCCACCGGCTTAGAAGCCCTGATTGGCTATCTCTATTTGACGGATTCTGAGCGCTTGTTTGAACTCCTCAGCCGCTTCACGTTTGATGATGAGGGTGATGATGAGGGCTGAGAATGGGGGCAGAGAATGAGGGCTGGGGCGATCGCCATTTCATGATATCCAGCCAGTTACCATATTTTTTGTATTTTGTCAACAAAAAATCGAGCCAACTCCCATCTCAATCCCCAGAGGCGACCGGAGATGACCCGAGTCTGTCCTCCACAAGACCGGTGATTGACCGCTATTCCCTCTGAGATTTCAACTGTTATTCCACTGTTATTCCACTGTTAACTGTCAACGATCAACTGTCATGACTCCTAAACCCCGTAAATCTTCTCGTAAACCTTCGTTACGTTCAGGACCTTCCGACAAACCTCGGTTTTCCAAGAATGCTCGCGGCCCTCGCCGTGATGATCGCCGTGATGATCGCCGTGATGATCGCCGTGATGATCGCCGCGATGACCGCCGTGATGACCGCCGTTCCTCCGCTGCTATGTCAGGAGATGATAACAGCCTCGAAGATCGGGATCTGATCTATGGTCGTCATAGTGTCTTAAGCGCCTTAGAGGGCGATCGCCGTCTGCATCGCGTCTGGATTTCCGAGCAATTGCGCCATGCACCTCGCTTCCATAGCCTCCTCAGCCAAGCCAAACAGCGAGGAACGGTGGTTGATGAAGCTTCCTACAAACAACTCGATCGCATGGCCGACGGCGGAAACCACCAGGGGGTGATCGCTCAGGTGGCTCCCTACGATTATTGGCATATTGCCGATCTCATTGAACAGTCGAAAAAGGTCAGCGATCGCCCGGTCATCATTATTAGTGACGGGATCACGGATCCCCACAACTTAGGCGCCATTATTCGCACCGCTGAAGCCATTGGCGCTCAGGGGCTGGTGGTTCCCCAACGTCGCGCCGCTGGGGTGACGTCCACGGTGATGAAAGTGGCCGCTGGGGCGATCGAAAAGTTACCCGTTGCTCAAGTTGTCAATCTGTCCCGAACCTTGGAAACCTTTAAAGAAGAGGGGTTTTGGATTTATGGACTCTCCGAACAAGCGGATTCGGTGATCAGCGAGGTTGAATTTGACCGGGCAACTGTGTTAGTGATGGGAGCAGAAGGCGATGGTTTATCCCTCCTAACCCAACGCCACTGTGACCAACTCGTCTCCATCCCCCTAGCCGGTAGTACCCCGAGTCTCAACGTTTCAGTCGCCGCCGGGATGGCACTGTATGAAATCTATCGTCAACGTTGGTCGAATCGACTACAGCTCAAAAATTGGGGATCGTAGTAGTATCGAGATGTCATCGTTCCCTGTCGGTTTAGCCGGGTTTGCGGACGTTGAAAAAAAACAACGGGCGGAGTATAAAGAACTGTAAAGTAACAGCATTGAGTCTGTTGGGTTCACAAGCTTCAATATCAATTAACACACGGGCAAACGTCATGAAGGAATTTTTCATTAACATTCTGCAACTCGTCGGCTTAGCGTGGTGGGTTGAGATTCAAACCGATCAGCCCCAATGCACCTACTACTTTGGGCCGTTCCTCTCTCAGAAAGAGGCGCGTAGCGCTCAAGTCGGCTATATCGAAGACATCGAAAGCGAAGGCGCTCAGGGAATCCGAGCTCAAGTGGGGCGCTATAAACCCTCGCAATTGACCATTTTTGACGAGGCCACTGAGTTCCCTAAGTCAAGCCCAAAGCCCGCCTTTAGTGGTCAGATGTAGCGGGACCTGTTCGATCAGGGTGTGTTAGCCAAGTCAAGATATCTTGACAAACTAAATTGGGAACTTCCCAAGGAAAAAGATGCGCGGTTTCTTCATACAGTCTCACATCACAGTGGGGAAGAAGCCGTGCTGTCTCTTGGCTGGCGGCTGGGGTAATGTGGCGATCGCGATCGCCGATGAGCCACAAACAGGGGCAACGAATTTCGCTTAAGCGCGATCGGGCATCATAGCCATCCCGTAAGGCTTGCGAAAGGGCTTGTTGGGCCAGGCGACTGGTTCCTAAATAGGCTGAGATCCCCTCTCGGGCCAGGTAGCGGTACACCGCCGGGGTTTGCCGAGCCACGAGATACTGAAACAGCGATCGCCGTCCCCAATGCTCAATAATCCAGGGATGACCGGGAACCAGGCCATTACTGATCCCGGCCAAGGCACTATAGGTCAAGAGCTGACGTGATATGGGGGGATGGTCGCTGCGAGGCCGGGCCGCTGTAGCCACGCCGATCAATCCCAGAACGCGATCGGGATGGCGTAGGGCCAGTTCTAGGGCGAGAATCCCTCCCAAGGACCACCCGAGTAACCAGAATTTTTCTATATTTAAGCTCGTTAATACGGCCTCGAGATCATCGAGATGGTCGGCCATGGAAAAGGGGATCGAGGTATGACTGAGGCCATACCCCCGTAAGTCGGGGCTGATGGTGCGATAGTGGGCCGAAAGCACATCGGTGAAGACGGCCATACTCTGACGATTGCCCGGATGTCCGTGGAGACAGAGCATCGCTGGACCTTGGCCCCGAACGTCTCGATAGAGGTCGATCGCTGCCATGTCTTAGGCTCCCTGACGGTAACTTCGCTCGGCAACTCGTTTGAGGCGACGAAGCTGGGCCTGCATGTCCTCGCGGGTCCAAGCGGCGGCGATGCGATCGAAGCCAAACGCGATGACGGGATTGGGAATGGAAAATTCAAAGCGGTTCAGGAGTAAGGTTCCTTCAATCTGGGGTTGGCATTCCCAGCGATCGCGGCCCACGAAGAATCCCTCAAAGGACCACACCACCAATCCTGGCTCCCGTTCGACGATACGACTGGTTAAACTCGGCTTCAGCAGCGGGATTTGGATGACAAAACGAGATGTCGCCCCGAGAGCATCATCCCAGTTCCCAATGGGTTCACAGCGTAGGGCCGGATTGAGCCAAGTGTGCATCAACTCTAAATCCGTGAGACATCGCTCCACGGCTGTTGCACTAGCACGAATATAAATAGATTGCTCAAAAACACGACTTAAAGACATTCAAGGTTTACCAACGCGGTGCAAGGATTCAGTGTAAGGTTCGCTGTAAGGTTCGCTGTAAGGTTCGCTGTAAGGGTCGGTGCAGGCGTTGCTGCAACATTAACGACAAGCTAACGACAAGCTGAGGTCGGGCTGAGCGATTTACGCCAATTCTGGGCGATCGCCCCTAGAATTATCTTGACACAAGCTGGGGGGCGCTTCTGAGTCGAATCACCAAATTGTGATTTACAAATAGAGTTATCCTTTGAAGGAGAAAGGGGGAAAACCCCTGAAAACTAGGATGAATCTGATTATTTCTGTAGTATGTTTCCAAGTGCTGCTGATTACGGCAACATAGCTATCATAGTTTTGCGTTCTAAGTCTTTTATCTAAAGACGGAACCAAACCCAAACTAGATGCAGCGGACTTGTAACGGGAGTGATGTCCTGTTGACCGCTGCCTCTGATTGCATCTGTCGTTATACGGAGGGCGCATCGGACTGTTCTATCTCGACGACTCTCTAGGACCTTGAGTCGAAGCGAGACGACCCAGTTGCGATCGCGTCATAACCAAGTATGTTAGACCTTTGGTCTCTAAACCCACCCGACGAGGCAATTCCTCGTCTTCTCGCCCAGGCCAACGGGGATACCCCGAACACCCTGTCCGGCTTTTGGAATCGCATCAGCGAGACTCTTGGGGGCTTTATCCCCAGTATTCTCGGGGCAGTCGCTATCCTGATCCTGTTTTGGCTGGGGGCAACCCTCGCCGCGACCTTGGTCAAAGGCGTTCTGCACCGCACCGACATCGATAACAAAATTGCCGGATGGCTCACAGGCAATCAAGCCAGCGACTTTCCTATTGAAAAGTGGATTGCCAAGATTGTCTATTGGATTATCCTGCTGCTGGGGTTCCTGGCGTTCTTCAATGTCCTTGACCTAGAGATTGTTTCTGCGCCTCTGTCCGGATTCCTGGAGCAAATCTTTGACTACCTGCCGCGCATTGCCGCCGCCGCCATTTTACTCCTGGTGGCTTGGGCCTTAGCGACGCTCTGTAAAGTCCTGCTCACTAAAGGACTCGAAAGCTTCCGGCTCGATGACCGTCTGGCGGAACAATCGGGCGGTTCGAGTCCCTTTCTCGTCAATGATGCTCTGGCCAATATCCTGTATTGGTTCATCATTCTGCTGTTCCTACCCATTGTTCTCGATACGCTGGGCCTGCAAGGGTTACTCCAACCTCTGCAAGCCATGGTCGAGAAAATCCTCTCCTATCTGCCTCAAATCCTGACGGCGATCGCCATTGGCGTTGTTGGCTGGCTTGTTGCACGAGTGGTGCGCGGTATCGTCACCAACCTCCTGGCGGCGACGGGTGTGGACAATCTCGGTTCTCGCCTAGGCCTCGGACAGATGGGGGGAATGACCCTATCGGGCGTCATCGGCACCTTCGTCTATGTGTTGGTGTTAATTCCCATCGCCATTGCGGCTTTGGATGCTCTACAAATTGCGGCGGTTTCTGGCCCCGCGATTTCGATGTTGCAGCAAGTCTTAGACTTCCTGCCTCAAATCTTTACGGCGGCGTTAATTGTCGCGATTTCCTTCTTTATTGGACGGTTAGTGTCGGAGTTCGTCACGAACTTGCTCACCAGTGTCGGGTTCAATAATATCTTCTCGGCTCTCGGCCTGAATCCGCCTCCTCGCAACCCCGAAGATCCCGGTGCGATGACTCGCTTCCAAGGAAGCCGCACTCCTTCTGAGTTTGTGGGAATTATTCTCTGGGTTGGCATTGAGTTGTTCGGTATTATTGCCGCCGTCGATGTTCTAGAAATTCCGGCTCTGAACACGATTGTGTCTGGGTTACTGGTCATCTTCGGTCGTATTTTGGCCGGACTGGTGGTTCTCGGCATTGGCTTATATTTGGCGAACTTGGTTCACAATTTAATTGCGGGTTCGGGTTCGGCGAATGGTCAATTGCTCGGACAAGTGGCCCGGGTGTCTATCATTGTCTTTGTGGTGGCTATGGCTCTGCAACAGATGGGGATTGCTCCGGATATTGTCAATCTTGCCTTTGGCTTATTGTTGGGTGCGTTAGCTGTTGCGATCGCCCTAGCCTTTGGCCTCGGCGGACGAGATGTTGCGGCTGAGAAAATCCGCGAGTTTCTCGCGTCGTTCCAGCAACGGCAATAGGTGTTCGGGAGACGTCAGCGACGTTTCTCTTAACAATTTATGAACCTTTAGGGTAGTGAGTTCACTACCCTTTTTTCA
>SIHH01000200.1:0-4574 GCA_004299065.1 Phormidium sp. SL48-SHIP
GCCTGGAACTAGCACGCATTCCAGGGTAGGAACGTTAACTCTTACTCGCTCACGTAGCCCGTTAGGGCTTAAGCTGGTCAGCTACCCGGTTGCGGGAGGTAAGCCGGGGGTGCTGACGGCTGAGTGTGACTGCGGTTCCCGAAGACAACCGGCAACCCGAACTCTCGGCCGGGGCGCGAGTTGACATGATATCCCATCGCGAATGGTTTTGAGGTCATGTCCATGTTCTATTTTAAACTTTTTTCTTAAGGGCTTTGGTTAAATAATGTTACTCAAGCTAGCTGCTCTTCTTGATTATAAACAAAGGTAAAGTTTTTTGTGTATCTGTACACAATAGCCAACCCTAAACACCCCGGCACAATGACGACTGATTTGAAGTCTTGATTTGGGGTTAATCTGGGATAGTCCGGGGCGATTAACTGGTCCAACTCTCTCAACTCACATGGGCTAGTCTCGGGAGACGGCTGCCCTGAAATCTGCTCCGTATCCGAGTTTTAAATGAGGTGTATTTTTTATATTTTTAGGTTTATCTTATAGGGGTTAAGGGTGATTTTCCTCGACAGAAAATGCTAACCGCTACTCGCAGCCCCCTATATGTCTAAGTTTCCGGGTTTTTAGTGATTATTTTGGCGAGATATGTTTTGTCGATATTTTGCGCCCAGGCTAGAACTACTTTTAATCTAAAAATCTAATAAAAATTGATTTAGAAAGACCCAGAAATAATAGTGTCCGACTTAGATATGATATTATTGAAACTTTTTTTAAAAGCAATGGCGATCGCCCTTTAAGGGAGTCGAGTTTGTCAAGATAAATACATCAAGAAGCTGGGTAGTAAGCCCACAGTATTAATGCTTCTTACTACCCGAATACTACCTTAATAGTGGAAAAAACAATCTGAGTGATGCAAACTGAATAATAAATCCGACTACATAGACCGCTGGAATGACTTAAGATCTAGGGAATGTTGAGCCTGTTCTTCCAAGTGAATTGACAGACGGTGCGAGACCAACTCACAAAGTTGGAAAACGACCGGATCTGTAATCTGGTAGTAGACACTGACCCCTTTTGGGGTACGCTCAATAAATCCCGCCTGGGTGAGAATCTTGAGGTGCTTGGAGACATTCGCCTGTCCGAGTCCGGTAGTCTCGACAATCTCCGAGACATTCTTTGTCCCCGATTTGAGAGTACAGAGAACCAGGAGGCGACTGACTTCGGATAACACCTTGAAGTAGTCGGAGACTTTGGCGATCGCGGCTGTTGAAGTTTCTTGCATTGGCTTTAGGGTTTCGAGTAACGTTTGGATCGTGTTTTGAAGTATAGTGTAAATTATATTGGCATATAAGTTTTGGCGACTGGCAAAGCGATCGCGCATCTTAACGAAAGCCGCTGCCGATCGAGGCCCTGATGGCCATCGCCAACGCGAAGCCAAATTCAGTCAAGAGCGAACCCGACCGGTACAAAGGATTCCCCTTTGTACCAGAACTCGCTAGGATCAGTCTAGGCAAGTCTCCAACTCGCCACGAAACCCAACCACTGACCGTTAAGAGAGAACCGCCCATGGATCTGGTATCCCTCCAGAATGTACTCGACAACCTGTCATTTGCGATCCTGTTCCTGACCATGCTCACCTACTGGGTGGGGGTTGCCTTTCCTCAGCTTCCCTATCTGGGGAACGTGGGAACCACCGGAATGGCGATCGCAAATCTTTGCATTGCCGGCCTCCTCGGCGCCCGTTGGATTGAAGCCGGCTACTTCCCCATCAGCAATCTTTACGAATCTTTATTTTTCCTAGCCTGGGGCATTACGGCCGTCCACCTCATCGCCGAAAATATCAGCCGTAGTCGTCTCGTGGGTGCCGTAACCGCCCCCGTGGCGATGGGAATTGCCGCCTTTGCCACCCTAACCCTGCCCAAAACCATGCAGGTGTCCGAACCCCTGGTTCCGGCCCTGAAATCCAACTGGCTGATGATGCACGTCAGCGTCATGATGCTCAGCTATGCCACGCTGATGGTAGGCTCCCTGATGGCGATCGCCTTCCTCGTGGTGACCCGAGGCCAAGAGATCGAACTACGAGGGAGTTCCGTAGGAACCGGCAGTTTCCGAGACCTAAAACGAGACCGAAACCGTCCCGAACCCCCGTCCCAAGGGACTCCCCAACCCAGTCTCAATGCCATCACCTCCGAACGAGGTGGAGTCGCCACCCTCGAACGTCCCCAAACCCTGACGTTGTCCCCCCAACGGCTCAACCTGGCCGATATCCTCGATAATGTCAGCTATCGCATTATCGGCCTGGGTTTCCCCCTCCTCACCATCGGCATTATTGCCGGCGGGGTTTGGGCCAATGAAGCCTGGGGAACCTATTGGAGTTGGGACCCCAAAGAGACCTGGGCCGCCATTACCTGGCTCGTCTTCGCCGCCTATCTCCATGCCCGCATCACTCGCGGCTGGCAGGGCCGTCGTCCCGCCTTCTTGGCCGCCGGTGGCTTTATCGTCGTCTGGGTCTGCTATCTCGGCGTGAACCTACTTGGGAAAGGCTTACATTCCTATGGTTGGTTCTTTTAATGGGGGCCGTTCACTCCTCTGTCCCCTAACATGGTGCGCGCGATCGTGACCCCGAATTACCTACATATTGGACGAGAGACCTGTGGCAACCTGGCCATTGCCGAACGTCGAGAATGGCTCGTGACGAACGGCATTGGCGGCTATGCCTCAGGAACCGTAGCGGGGCTATTGACTCGTCATTATCACGGCTTACTGGTGGCGGCCCTAGAACCGCCCCTGGGCCGAACTCTGATGTTAGTGAAACTCGATGAGATAGCCCGCTATCGTGGCCAACAGGTTGAGTTCGGCTGTAACCGTTGGGGAGATGGAACCGTGGACCCAACGGGATATATCCACCTAGAAGCCTTTGAATTAGAGGGGACAACCCCCGTTTGGCATTATGCTCTGGCCGATGCTCGCCTCTCGAAGCGAGTTTGGATGGAACGGGGCCAAAATACGACCTATGTTCGCTATTCCCTGAGTCGGGGAACCGCCCCAATGCAGCTCTCCCTCAGGGCCTTTCTCAACTACCGCGATCATCATGGCGGCAGTGTTATGGGGAATTGGCAAGTGTGGCGCGTTGAGGATGGGATCGATATGGTGGCCTTCGGTGGGGCGGTTCCCTTGCGGCTGCGAGGGATGGGAGAGTGGACCCCCAACGGAGACTGGTATCGTCATTTTGACTTGCAATTAGAGCGATATCGTGGTACAGGCTGCGACGAAAACCATTTCCACGGGGCGACTCTGGAGATGACCCTCGAACCGGGACAATCCCTGACCCTGGTGGCCAGTGCTGAAACCGAGTGTGATGACGACGGTGAGGCGGCCTGGCAGCGACGACAGGACTATGAGATGGGATTGTGCGATCGCGCCCGGGGGACCCTCGGTGAGGATCAACGCTTGCAACAGTTGGCCCTAGCTGCCGATCAATTTATCTGCGATCGCCCCCTCAGCGACGGAACCCCAGGTAGTACCATCATGGCTGGCTACCCCTGGTTCGGCGATTGGGGTCGAGATACCGCCATTAGTCTGCCGGGGCTAACCATCGCCACCGGGCGGCCCGAAATTGCCCGATCCATTTTGCAGACCTTCGCTCGCTACTTTGATCAGGGCATGATGCCCAACGTATTCCCCGATGGCGGGCTGGAACCGGACTACAACACAGTGGATGCCATTCTTTGGTATTTCCAGGGCGTACAGGCGTATTTTGAGGCAACTGGAGACCTCAAACTGATTGAGGCCCTATACCCAGCTTTACAGGAGGTCATTGATTGGCATTTGCGGGGGACGCGCTACAACATCGGTGTCGATGACGATGGTTTGCTCTATGCCGGTGCAGCTGACGTTCAGTTAACCTGGATGGATGCCAAAATTGACGACTGGGTGGTGACACCGCGTCAGGGTAAAGCGGTCGAAGTGAATGCCCTCTGGTATAACGCCTTGGCCGTGATGGCGGGTTTAGCCCAGGCCTTGGGCAAAGATGAAAGCGAGTATCAGCAGTTGGCGGCGCGCACCCGAGGCGGGTTTCATCGCTTTTGGTATGAGGCGGGAGGCTATTGTTACGACGTGGTGGATAGTCCCGAGGGAGAGGATGCCCGCTTGCGCCCCAATCAGATTTTTGCCCTTTCCTTGCCTGGATCTCTGTTGACAAACGCCCAAAGTCGGGCTGTGTTAGAGGTGGTGTCTCAGGAGTTGTTGACCTCCTATGGCTTGCGATCGCTCTCACCGCGAGATGAACAGTATTGTGGGGAGTATGGCGGCGATCGCTGGCAGCGTGACGGGGCCTATCATCAAGGGACCGTTTGGAGTTGGCTACTGGGTCCGTTTGCCGAAGCCCACTACAAGGTTTATGGCAACAAATCCCAGGCCCGCCGTTTCCTAGACCCCCTGTTTGACCATCTCGTGGCTGGGGCCATGGGCAGTATTAGCGAGATTTTTGACGGGAATGCCCCCCACACCCCTCGGGGCTGTTTTGCCCAGGCCTGGAGTGTGGCGGAACTGTTGCGGGTGATGCGTCAATTGCAAGATTGAAT
>SIHH01000200.1:4674-7425 GCA_004299065.1 Phormidium sp. SL48-SHIP
AGGCCTGGAGTGTGGCGGAACTGTTGCGGGTGATGCGTCAATTGCAAGATTGAATGCAGGATTGAATGGCGGGAGTGAGGGAAATCTAGGGTCTCAGCGGCCGCGAGAGGCAAAATTGAAATCAGCGGCGCGACTGATGCGAATGGCCCGATTCGCCACATAGGCCACTTCAGGATAATAGTCTAAGAGTTTATCCGAGGGCGCTCGGGCCACGGCGTTGGCAATACGAATCTGGGTCGGGTCCATCTGTAGGGCCATAATCAGACATTGGGGATTCCCCGCCGCCCCCGCATGGGCGATTCCCCGCAAGCGTCCCCAGACGAGAATATCTCCTTCGGCAATCACCGCCCCGCCGGGGTTGACATCCCCCACGAGAACCACCGTTCCCGGATGGCGAATTTCCGTTCCCGATCGCACGGTCGTGTTGAGATAGAGGGGTTCTGCCAGGGCTTTAGGGGGCGTGGCCAGGCTATTTTGCAAACTATCTTCGGGAGAGGGTTGTTCGACGCAATAGCCCGCTGTGGCGGCGGCCACGGCCGTTTGGCGGCGATAGGTGGACACCCGTTGTAGGGCGAGTTGGGCTTCTTGTAAGGCGTCGTCGAGTTCTTGTAGTTGGCGACTGTCGAGGAGGCGATCGCCGGCTTGTAAAATTACCGTTGTGTCCGGTTGCCAGAAGCGATCGCCGGCGTTGAGGCGATGTTTCAGTTGTTGCCAGAGTTCTTGCCAGGTGAGTTCACCGGCGGTTTCAGACTGGGGGGGCAAAAGCAGGAGAACCTGCCCCGCCTCACTTTTGAGGCGAACTTGCTGATGGAGATTTAATCCTGGTGATTTGGAGGTGTCTTGGGAGAGTTCTGTCTCAGGGTCAATCTCAGAGTCCGTTTCAGAGTCAATCTCAGGGTCAGTCTCAGGGGTTGAGAGCGAAATCTCATCGCGAGGGGTTAGTTCAGACATCGAATCAGCGGGACGGGAAGAGTCAGAAGGCATGAAAACGCAAGTCGATAACAGTCGAGAACAGAGGGGGGACAACCCGGACAGACCTGGTCTATCAAATCGCCTTCTATCCTAGCGCGTCTGTTTCGATTCGCTATAGTGGTTAGCGGTCAACTTTCAACGGTTAACGCTCAATGGTGCAATTGTCCTGGACGGGTCTTTTGGCGGCGATCGCCCTCTTTTTGAGCGGCTGCAACGGCTTAAGCATTGGAACGCCCGACTCCGGCCTCAGTGAAGACTTGGGACCCGATCCGGTTGCCATAGCGACCCCAGAACCGCCCCAGATTGACCAGTACGATGTGGTTGTGTATGGGGACGAGTTACCGGGTATTTGCGCCGCCATTTGGGCGAAAAAGACCCTCGGTGATGAGGGTCGGGTAGTCTTGGTTCGCCCTCAGGAAGCGGAGGCGATGCTGGGGGGACTCCTGACTCGGGGAGGATTAGCCTATCTCGATTTCGATAAAACCCCCCGTTGGTACGTTCAACCGTTTAGTGAGTGTTTCTTGGACTTTCTCGAACAAGCCAACGTGGGGGAGTCTTGCGTTCATCCAGTCCGCGCCGATGAGGGAATGCGGCGTATGTTAGCCGAGGCTGGGGTGTCGTTACTGTCCAACGCTCGTTTAGACCCGGTTGTGACGCAGGGACGGATTGACTACGCCGAGGTGGTGGGTCAAAACAAACGCATTGAGGCGAATTCGTTTATTGATACGACTCAACAGGCCGAGTTGGCGATCGCCGCCGGACAACCGTACTATCGTGGCTATGAGTCCCAGGATGCTGATTTAGCCCAATCGACTCTCGGAACCTCGATTGTCCCCATTGTCGAAGGGTTGACCATTGAAGAGTTACGCCAGATTGAGGCCCAGTTCCATAATGATCCCAACTGGGTCGCCGAAATTGAGGAGAGTATCTATGGCCGCAACGACGCCGCCGGTTCTCAGTTTTGGATGTCGGGGTTTGGCTTTCCCCTCTATCAATCCTACCGAGATGGCTATTATTTCCGTAGTATCGCCATGGGGGCGGCCTATCATCTCGATCGCAATCAACCGTTTTCTCTACAAGGCTTTTTCTGGGATAAAGCCAATGTCTGTGAACTCGATACGCGATCGCTATCTTGGAATGGCTTTTTGTTTAAGTATGAGGTCGATACTATTCGCGAGATAGAAGCCAATGACCTGCAACCGACTCCAGATATGATGGCTGAGTTGGCAGAGGTCGAAGCCTGGTTACGGGAGTATTCCGGCAACCCCGAGGTTGAGGTGATTCTACCCCCGGAAATCTATGTTCGCCATAGTGTCAGTGTCCGCGACGTGGTTAACCCCCTCTCGGGCCAGGAGATTATGGCTGGGGGAACTCCTCGGGAGGAGTCCATTGCCACGTTTTCCTATGACTTCGACTTTCGCGGTGGTGTTGATGGTCTGTCGATGCGCGTTCCGCCCCTACCCCGATATAATTTTGGCATTGAACATGGGTTATCTCGGTCGATTGAGAACTTAGCGATCGCGGGACGGTCTAGCGGCTACGAAGGGATTGCGGTATCCGTTGGACGCATCAACACGAAAAATGTCTATCACGGTCAAGGGTTAGGAGTCGCCGCCGCGATCGCCCAACAGCAAGAGGTTCCTCTGAATCAAATCACCTCTCGTCAGGTCCGCGATCGCTGGGATCAGATGACGGGACGCACGACGGAACTACGAGGACGCATCACCGCCGATCGCAACGAATACAGCCAAGTCCGCTAACTCCCTCTTACCTCTTGCC
>SIHH01000201.1 GCA_004299065.1 Phormidium sp. SL48-SHIP
GTGCGGGCGGCGCGGAGCCAAACATCTAGGCTGCGCATTTTTTTATATCTGAGTTATCCCTCTTGCCATCCCCTCTTGGGAGGGGTTAGGGGTGGGTTATGCCTCTTGCCTCTTGCCTCTTGCCTCCCTGTTCCCTTCTTTTGCCTCCTGCCTTCTTCTCCCCCCATGTTTACCCCCATCTACGGCCCCGTCACCTCCTGGCGCTATGGAACCTCCCTCGGGATTGACCTCATCGGCGAAGTATCAACCTGTAGCTTTGACTGCGCCTACTGCCAACTTGGGGAAATCGAGCGCAAAACCCAACAGCGGCAGATTTTCGTCCCCACCTCTACCGTTATTGACGCCCTACAGGACTATGCGCCGTGGCCCGTTGACGTGATCACCTTTAGCGGTAGCGGCGAACCGACCCTAGCCGAGAACTTACGAGAGGCGATCGCCGCCGTCAAAGAGCTAACCCACAAACCCGTAATTGTTCTCAGCAACGCCACCCTGCTCAACCATGCTGACGTGCGGGCCGCCTTAAACCAAGCCGATCGCGTCTCCCTCAAACTCGACGCGCCCAACCCCGATCTCTTGCGTCGCATCAACCGCCCCGTCAGCGACCTATCCTGGGAGAGTATCCTAGAGGGCCTACACCGCTTTCGTCGTGACTACCCAGGGATAGTTGACATTCAAACCATGCTCCTAAGTCCTTGGACAGCCGCCGAAGAAACCGCCTACCAAGAGCTAGTTGAGCAACTTCAGCCCCAAGAAATCCAACTCAACACCCCCACCCGTCCCAAACCCATCGGCCATCAACTCGACGGCCGGGGAAATCATAGTTCCGGCGATCGCCCCTACGCCGTGCGTCACCTCAAATCCGTATCCAGAGAGGTTCTCCAAGACATCGCCACTCGCCTGCAAACCGCGATCGCCATCCCAGTCCGCTACGCTCCCAACCCCCACTAAGGTTCTCAATCACTGGCCAGAAGAGCGGAACTCGGCGATCATTGGGGATTGACCTGGACTTCCGTCACCACATCCCCACCCGTCACCACAAAGGTTTGCTCCTCCAACTGGCCATCAGCACGGGGGCCACTCAGTTGTAACGACGGGTCAACCTGACGATAGACCACATTTCCTCGGGCCTCAAAAGACTCAGACGGCATAAACCAAGTCAGTTCATTGGCCGTTAACTGAGCTTGATTTTCCTCCCCCAACACCTCGATCCCGTCTTGCAGATAAAACACCTGCTCCAGCAAATTCATCCAACCGCGATTTCCACTTAAAACCACCTGTTTCTCGCGGTGAGTCACCCGTAACGGTACATCCGATGTGAGTCGTTCCGCCTGTAAATCCCAGTCGAGGCGATGACTGACCACATCCACCGCCGGATCGAGCAACGCTAGGCGAGCATTTTCTTGTAGGCGAGCCACTTGAGTCTCTAAGTTCACCTCAATACTCTCGGCTGTGGCCCGATCCGTCACCATCACCGCTTGTAAATCACGCGGTTCAGGAGGAGGACTATCCTGAGACGCATCAGCGTTATCTGAGTTATCTGAGTTGTCCGAGTTGTCCGAGTTGTCCGACTCCCCTGTTGGCTCTGGATTATTAGATGACTCAGAATCGGTCCCAGAATCAGTCCCAGAATCGGTCCCAGTCAACTCAGGCGTCCATTCGTAACGAGCCACCTGAACCGGAAACTCCCCGATGACTAACTTTTCGGGAATTTGCCAGAGCAGTTCCTCCGTACCCAGTTGTAACGAGGGTTCCGCCAGGTTAGCTAATACCTCACCGATGACTTGCAGATGTTCAGTGTCACTGAGAAAGATCATCTGTTCTCCTTGCAGATGAGCCGTATCGTGAGTGGCGGTGACATTATCTTGAATTTCTAGGCGATCGCCCTGAGTATCCCAATTCATCTTCTCCCCACGTACCACCACCTGATTCCGAGTTTCAATGACCACCACCTCATCCTCCAGAAAAATCCGTTGATTTTCCTGTTCCAAAATGCCCGATCGCGCCTCAATATCATAAACCGGCTCCCCCTCCCGATAAAGTCGCCCCGAGGGATTCTCCAATTGAGCCACCTGGCGATCGCCACTATAGGTCACGCGCTCAGCATAAACCACCCATAACAGCGCACCATCTTCTCCCACCTGTTCCAAGGTGACATTTTCAAAGGTGAGACTTGGATCAACGTCCTGGGATGCGATCGACTCCCTAGGAGTCGGCTCTTGAGTCGTCGGCGTACAGGCCGCGAGCCAAGTCAGCAGCAACAACACCAGGCCAACAAAACCCGGCCGGCGAACGCTGCGGTTCAACCGAGAACCAGACAAAACAGAGGGCATAATATTGTAATGACGTAGGCCAAGGATGTGGGATAGTGGCGTCGGCCTTACTTAGCCGGTTTGTCCTCAACCACCGGAGAACTCCCCACACCCGACAGAGGACGATAGGTGTAAGGATGATGTCTAGGGTTTTTTTGAATTTCCTCTTTAATATTCTCTAAATCAATATAGCGATCGGCTACATTAATCAGACTATCGCTGGTCATCGATCGCAAACTAACCACCTCAACCCGCACCCCTCGATAGCTAACAGCATCAACCGCATAGGCCAAATCCCCATCACCACTGACCAGAATTGCCGTATCATAGGCACCCACGAGAGCCATCATGTCAACCGCAATTTCCACATCCAGGTTAGCTTTTTTGGAGCCATCGGGAAGCTGCACCAAATCCTTAGCAATGACCCGATAGCCATTGCGACGCATCCACAGCAGAAACCCCTGCTGTTTCTCATTGGTGCGATCGACCCCCGTATAGAAAAAGGAACGAAGTAGCCGTGAACCTGCCGTTAAGCGGCATAGCAGCTTCGTATAGTCAATTTCCATGCCCAACTGCATCGCCGCATAGAAGAGATTAGAACCATCAATAAAAATGGCCACGCGACCTCGGTTCTCTAGCACCTGTTCCGGTGTAAAGATCGAGTCATGCTCGAAATCATTTAACATGGCTTGTTATCCTCAGCGTTGTTATCTATCAGAGAATTTAAATGAAATGCCCCGGTGATCGTCTTTAAAGACGATGGGGTAGTAGTCCCATTATAATTTCTGGTTCTTGAAAAAAAAGACAAAGGGTTCGATGACCCATCCGTCTGGGAGTCCAGAAGATCTCCGACAACAGAGGCGATCGCAACCCTTCACTAATCTACACCAATTGAGATTATTCGTTCGGGACCTCAATCCGTCGAAACACTGGCTCAGGTTTACTCAGGGATTGGCCCGGAGGAAGAACACCCCAGCGGCCATGATGCTCAAAGGGAGCTGTTTCCTGAGTCGACTCCATCTGATCAAAGTCAGTTGAGTAACCAAGTTGCCCATAAATTGCCGTACTCAACCGGGGAACCACCGGCGAGAGTAAATAGGCCACGAGCCGCACCGACTCCAATACACTATAGAGAACCTCCTCAACGGCCGCTTGTTCCCCCTGTTTATACAACGACCAAGGGGCGCGATCGTCAATATATTTATTCCCGGCACGGACTAGACTTAAACTAGCATTACAGGCCTGATGGAACGCCAGAGACTCATAGGCTTGTCGGACTTGTGGCGTCAGAGTGTCCCCCAACGCCTTGAGCGGGTTCTCGGCCGCGATCGCCGTCGCATCGAGATCGGGAACCCCACCCCCGCAGTATTTGCGGGCCATTCCCAAGGTGCGATTAAGTAAATTTCCCAAGTCATTGGCCAGATCCGCATTGACGGTATTGATAAAACGAGTCTCATTGTAATCACCATCCCGGCCAAACTCGATTTCCTTCATAAAATAATAACGAAAGGCATCGGAGCCGAATCGGGCCACCAAATCCACAGGATCCACGGTGTTACCGAGCGTTTTACTAATTTTCTGGCCATCCTTCGTCAGAAAGCCATGGCCAAACACCCGTTGGGGTAGCGGCATTCCCGCCGAGAGCAACATCGCCGGCCAATACACCGCATGGAAGCGCAGAATATCCTTCCCAATTAAATGTAAATTGAAAGGATAGCCCCGTTTTAGCACCTGAGCTAAGGTTGGCTCATCGTCGGGTTCCAACAATCCCGTGATATAGCCCAATAGCGCATCAAACCAGACATAGAGGGTGTGATCCGGATGTTCAGGAACCGGAAACCCCCAATCCATATTGACGCGGGAGATCGAGAAGTCCTTTAATCCCCCCTGCACAAAACTGAGAACTTCATTGCGGCGCATCGGCGGTTGAATGAAATCCGGTTGCTGTTGATAGAGATCTTCGAGGGCGCTTTGATACTTAGAGAGACGGAAAAAGTAATTTTCCTCATCTCGCCATTCCACCTGACGATTCGGATGCAGGGGACAATAATGATCCTCTAAGAGTTCCCCTTCATCCTTGAACTCTTCGCAGGCCACACAATACCAGCCTTTTTGCTGGCCGAGATAGATATCGCCGTTATCCCAAACCCGTTGGAAAAACTCCCGCACGATCGCCTCGTGGCGGGGAGCCGTCGTGCGGCTGAGGCAATCGTAGCGGATATTCAGCTTTTGCCAGAGATCTTCAAAACAGGCCACAACCTCATCACAGTATTCTTGAGGATCTCGTCCCTTGTCTTGGGCGGTGCGTTGGATTTTCTGTCCATGTTCATCGGTTCCCGTGACAAAAGACACGGAATATCCCATCAGGCGATGAAATCGGGCCACCACATCAGCCGCAACCGTTGTGTAGGCACTGCCAATATGGGGGAGAGCGTTGACGTAATACAGAGGGGTCGTTAACGCGAAGGTCTGAGATTGAATTGGATTAGGACTCATAAAACGGGATTCCGCCGAAGGCTCCAGGACAGTATATGTATCATATCTTGTCTGTTCTGTGCCAATCGAAGCCGTTGGCGATCGCAAACTGTAAGACCTCAAACATAGATTTTTGTTAAGCTAGAGCTAAAGACGCCACCAAAGTGCCATTCAATGGGCGTTGACCGCGATTCCTGCCCAAGAACGCGGCCATCCCATCATTTCGATGCCAATCCATGCCCCCGTTTCCGCCTCGACTCTCTAGCGAAATATGCCCGTAGAAAACGCTTTACAACTCTCTCGTGGTTTATTAGGGAGCCTCGGCACCAAATTTTTTCTCTATCACGAGAATCGCATTCCCGAATCGGCCGCCCTCGTCATTGCCAGTAATCATCGCAGTATCTTAGATGCCCCAGTCTTGATGGCGGCCCTCAATCGCCCCATTCGCTTTGCCTGTCATCACTATATGGGCCAAGTTCCCCTCATGCGCGACGTGGTGACGGGGATGGGGGCGTTTCCCCTAGAGGATGCCCAGCGTCGCCAACAAAGTTTTTTACGCCAGGGAAGTACCTTGCTGGCTCAGGGTCAAAGTGTGGGAGTTTTCCCTGAAGGAACCCAACCGATGGTGAGCCAAACCGAGGCGCGATCGCTGCGAGAATTTCATCGCGGCTTTGCCCATCTGGCGTTAAAGTTTGCCAGTCGCCATCCTCGCCAAGAGGTGGCCATTCTACCCGTGGCCCTTGTCGCCCTCGAAGAACAGACCTATCAACCCGTACCACTGCGGTTGTTGCGGATGTTCGATCCCAGCGAACCTCTGTTCGATCGCCCCGGCTGGCATCCGATGGTGGTCTATAAACGGCTGGCCGTAGCGGTGGGCCATCCCTACTGGATTCGCCAGAGCGATCGCCACGCCTATCAAGGTAGCCAGGGCAAAGCCACCGTCAAACGCTTAACCCAACAGTGTCACGATGACATCCTAGACCTACTCAGACAAACTCGGTGATGACCCCATTGACCCTCCTGACACCCACAACCCCCCAACCCCATCGACCTCTATTTGTCTATTTACCGGGGATGGATGGGTCCGGCTATTTATTGCGATCGCAGCTACCGCGTCTCGCCCCCCATTTCGACATTCGCTGTCTACAACTGCCCCCCGATGACCTGCGAACCTGGGATGACCTCGCCCAAGATGCCTTAGCCCTACTCCATCCCCTACGACAAGGGCGCACCCTCTATCTCTTCGGTGAATCCTTCGGCGGCTGTTTAGCCCTGATGATGGCCAGTCAACAGCCCGATTGCTGCGATCGCCTCATCCTCAGTAACCCCGCCTCAGCCCTCAAACGCCGTCCACTTCTGTTTTGGGGGTCCCACCTCGTTCAATGGATGCCCGATGCCCTCAGCGCCCTCTCAGCCCTGGGATTATTGCCCTTTCTCGCCGCCCTCGATCGCATCCCCTCCGAGAACCGCCAAGCCCTGCTCGATGCCATGCGTCACGTCTCGAGTTCCGCGATCGCCTGGCGAATTGGCCTACTACGAGACTTTCTCATTCCCGAAATGCAACTGGCCCGCATCCAACAACCCACCCTCATCCTCGCCAGTGTCCTAGACCATCTTCTCCCCTCCCTAAGCGAAGCCCAAGACCTCATCCAAGCCCTGCCTAACGCCAAAATTCATCGCCTACCCCGCAGTGGCCACGCCTGTTTGCTCGAAAAAGATACCAATCTTCTGGACATTCTTCAATCTGAAGACTTCTTATCACAAAAAAAACTCATCGGCAACAACCCATCATTACTCACATCAACTCATCAAAACTAAACCCCAAAAAACATGGCCTCTGCAACATTCGACCTAGATATTGCTCCCCTCATTGACCATTCTCTCCTCAACCCCTGCGTTGGAGATGACTTAGTCAAACAATGGTGTACCGAAGCAGATCGCTATGGCTTTGCCACCGTTTGCGTCTATCCCACCCGAGTCAAACTCGCACGGGAATGCCTGCAAGGTAAAACCCCCAAAGTCTCGACAGTGATTGGCTTCCCCACCGGAACAACCACCGCCAAAACCAAACTCTACGAAGCCTTAGAATCCATCGAGCAAGGAGCCTCAGAGTTAGATGTTGTCATTAACCTAGGTTGGCTCAAAGAAGGAAAAACGAAACTTGTCTATCAAGAACTCGCCGCAATTTGTGAAGAAGGAAATATGCCCGTAAAAGCCATTTTAGAAACCAATCTTTTGACACCCAATGAATTAAAAATTGCCGCCGAAATTGCCATTGATGCCGGCGTTCAATTTCTCAAAACCTGCACCGGCTGGAATGGCGGCGTTCAAGTTGAACATATCAAACAACTCAAAGAAATAGCCAAAGGGCAAGTCGCCATCAAAGCCTCCGCCGGGATTCGCACCCACCAAGATGCCATTGATCTCATCGAAGCCGGAGCCACCCGCCTCGGCACTTCCTATGGCGTACAAATCCTCAACCCCCCTCCCGAACCCAATCACGATTCCGACAATCAACCCTAACCCCGATTGCCTCTTGCCTCTTGCCATCCCCTCTTGGGAGGGGTTAGGGGTGGGTTATGCCTCCTCCCCCCTGTTCCCTGTTCCCTGTTCCCTGTTCCCT
>SIHH01000202.1 GCA_004299065.1 Phormidium sp. SL48-SHIP
ACGTGAGACAATCCCTGACATGAGCGAGCCTTGTTAACGGGTTCAAGCTCATCCCATTCCCATCGAGATGCCCCATGGAGAATCGCAAAATGGCACGCGCCATGAATACCAAGCAGTTTCAACGCTATTTAGTCAGCACATCAGCCTTGGGGATCTTTATGATCGCAGCCTTAGTCGCTGTGGTGGCCATCCTTCCCCTGTCCGAACGACTCAAAGAGGGGGAACAGCGTAACTTAGAATTTGCGGCGACCACTCATAGTCGAACGGTGCAGGAAATTCTCTCTCGCCTGACGGACATTGCTATGCAGGTGACGAGCCGTACTCGCGCCCGCCAAGAACTTGAAGCCTATAATCAGGGTGAACTGGAGCGAGAACCCTTTGTGACGAGTAATCAACGGATTTTAGGGGATGCTCTCAACCAATCCCCTGAAATTCTCGGGATTACTCGTCTCGATGCCAATAATAATTTAGCGGTGCAGGTGGGGCGAACCATCCCCACAAGAGACTGGATTATTCCAGAACAATCAGCCCAAAACGCCCAATTGGGGTCTCCCTTGAGGTTGGAGGATGGTCAGTATGCCCTCCTGGTGGCGGCCCCGATTCTCAATGGTCAAGAACAACGGGTGGGAACCGATTTGGTGTTATTTGACATTTCTAATTTGGAGAGTCTAACCCATCAGGGACACCTGCTCGGTAGCAGCGGCGTGATTGTTCTAGGCCGGCAACGCAACGGTGGGAGTGAGCTGTTGTTTGATGATGATGACCTCGAATATCAGCAGCCGTTGGAGGAGGCGTTAGCTGAGGCCGTTGCTGGGGAGGTTCGGCTGCGTTTAGTTGAAACGACGATACAGGAGGAGATTGCGATCGCCAGCTTACGCCTAACCAATCACGATTGGGCATTAGCGGTCAAACTCGACAGCCAGGAACTCTATCAGGGCATCATGGAGGATATCCGTAACCTGGCCGGGGTAATCATCATCCTGACTCTGGTGGGGAGTGGGGTGATGGTGCTGTTGTTGCGGCCCTTGGCGGGACAGGCGATCGTGCAAACAGAAGACTTGGAACAGCAACTCAACGAAACCCAAGAATTGCTGGCCCTCAAAAGTGCCGCCTTAGAGCAGCAAAGTCAAAAAGAGGAATATCTCCAGGCGGCCATGGAGCAGATTGAACGACTGAGATCCTCAGCCCGTGAGGTGTCCCATCAATCGGAACAAGCCGAATCGACCTCTGAGGAAGCCTTGAAGCTCGTGTATCAGGGAGCCGAAGACGTAGCCAACGCTCTTTCGGGGACCCAGGCCCTGCGACAACAGGTGCAGGACATTTTAGAGGAGATGCAGCGGCTCAATGAGAGTACCGATCGCATCGGTGTCATTGCTCGGCTGGTGGGGGATGTGGCCTCACAGACGAATATGTTAGCCCTGAATGCGGCCGTTGAGGCGGTCCGAGCCGGAGAGAAGGGCAAAGGCTTTGCGGTGGTGGCGGCCGAAATTCGGAAACTGGCGGATCAGAGTCATCAGTCGGCCGAGCGGATTCGTCATCTGAGTACCGAGATCCAAACGGCGATTCGCTCGACTTCGACGGCGACGCAGTTAGGTACGGAAACAGCGGATTCTGGGGTGCGCGTTGCGGGGGAAACCGCTGAAGTCTTTGCGACGGTTCGTGAGTCAATTCAGTCCGTGGCCCAGACGACGAATCGCATTGCGCAGGTGAACCATCACCAGGCTCAGGAAATCGAGTCTCTGGTGCAGACGTTACGCGCCCTCGATGATGTCACCTCGTCTTGATAGGCTTCATAGCTCGGGTTGTGAGTCTTGAGAGCCATCAGTCGGCCTTAAAACGAGAGTTTGTAGAGCATAAAGAGTTCTCCAGGGCGGCGGCTGACTTTCTGGCTGTGGGCCTTGAACAGACGTTCCCAGTCGCTGAGGGGTTCGAGGAAGACTTCGCTACCGAGATAGGTTTCTAAGATAGCCCAATCTTCAGCCAGAGGCGCTTCGGGGTTGAGAACATCGAAGACGAACTGGCCGCCGGGTTTGAGGACCGTTTGCACGGCTTCGATCACCCGCTGCCAATAGTCGAGAGGAAAGTAACAACTGACTCCGGTGGCGATAACGAGGTCGAAGAAGTTGGCCTCGTAGTCTTCTAGGAAATGGGCGCCACCGACGGTTACGCCTTTGAAGAGTTTGGAGTTGAGTTGTGGGGCGCGGGATTTGAGGGCATCACAGGCGACGCGGCTAATGTCGCGCCCGTAGAAGAGGGCATCCCAGGTAATCCAGGGGTAAATGAGGAAACTGACCCCGCAGCCAAGATCGAGACAGCGCTGATTTTTTTTGGGTTTGGCTAGGTCCCAAAAGGGGGAAGCAATCCGCTGTTGAAGTTTTCCGGCGGCCCAGTCGGGAAACAGATCGAGGGCTTCGACTTCGGCGGGAACCTCGAAGGGGTCGCCGCGATAGTCTCGATTGTACCGCTGCGAGAGTTGGGCTAGGCGATCGCTGAGGGGAATTTGGCTCACGGGGATTGACGGTAACGACTCAAGACTTCAGGAACTGACAAGTCTGGGATTAGCGCCCTTTGAGGGCTTTGGTAAAGTTTTGACGATAGGACTTGTTGCTAAGGTAGAGGACGGGCCACATGAGCGAGAGGGCGATTTGATTGCCAATCCCTCTCTCGAAGCTGGTGCGGTGGAAGCCTTGCCAGAACTTCCAGACGCCGCCGGCGTAGACAACGATGAGGACAAACAGGAGTAGTTTCATGATGGTATTTCGACCAAGGTGCAGGTCTGCAAGGAAAAGAACGATGACAACTTCGACCCGGCTAGGCTGAGTTAGCCCTGGCGGCCGCAGCTGTCTATTAGGTCTAGTTTAGCCAAACTTGGCTTAATCGACTTGCGCGGGGGCGTCGTTGAGACCAAAATGTTGAATGACTCGGATGACGCCGATGGACAAAATCAGGCCGAGGACGAGGCCTCCTAGGACGAGAATGCTGAAGTAGCGGCGTAGGATTGAAGCGGTCTTGTCGCTACGCTGGACTGCGTTTTCAGGAAATTCTCCGTCGGGAGTTTCGGAGTTTTGATAAACGGGATCCTCGGCGAGGCCCGGTGTATCGTTAAAGGGGTTGGGACCGCCATTGAAGGGGTCGGGGAAGGGGTTACTCATCGCGTCTGTAGGATTGGGGCGCTTACGGCCATCACTTAGGGCTATTGTAAGACATTGGCGTTAGCTACCTGAGGATGAGGGCTGAGGCTGGTGCTGATGGCTATATTTGCCGACGATTTCTAGGAGTTGTTCGCCATCAAAGGGTTTGGTTAGATATTCGGTGGCCCCGGCTAGGTGACCTTTAACTTTGTCAAAGGCTTTGTCTCGGGCCGTCAGCATGATGATGGGTAAATCTTCAAACTGGGGTAGACTTCTGACGGTTCGACACATTTCTAACCCATCAATGTCGGGCATGGACACATCGAGTAGGACGACGGCGATCCGTTCGTGATAGATGGTGCTGAGGGCATCTAAGGCGTTGTCAGCTAGAATGACGCGGTAGTGCTTTTCTAAAGTCCGTTGGATGGTTTTTTGCATCACGGGACTGTCATCGACCGCGAGGATGGTGGGGGAATTTAAGGAGTTGACAGGCATGGCGTTCTCTCAAGAGGGACGTCCCCGTTGCGGCGATCGCAAGTCCTGGTTGCAGCGGATTCAAGGATGGTACGAGGGACACCTAATCTCCTCAATCGGAGTCGGGATGGAGGTGCGATCGGCTAGGGTTTAACGGTTTATGTGGCCATGGTAACAATTTTTGAGCTGCCTCAGTTAAAAGCGTTTTAAAACTTGAGATCTCTTTTCGTCTCGGCGGGGCCTGAGCTAACGTTCTCGCTTTTAATTTTTTTTAATAATTTGCAGTTCAGAGTAGGTAATCTTACGGTAAGTTGTCGGGAGTGGCAAGCAAGAATCGACTAAAAAAGCAACCCTTGCATTTCATTAAATCTTTACGAAATCTAAAGACAATCAGGTAAACTAGAGAGGTAGGGCGACCAAGGCCGGGTTCCTCGATGCGATAAAAGTAGATCAATCGGTGAGTTTGAGGGGTGTCCCTGGGCCAAACCCGTCATCGTCTCTTGAACTGGTGCAGGATCGCAATCTACGGATTATGAGCTTTCGAGACACTCATTCACGAGATTGAGTTGCAACAATGGTCTCAGGTTTAGCTGGATGTTCAGCTAGACAACGTGATTAACCCCCTGATGGCTCTACTTGTCAGTCGAGGCAACTGTTATGTTAGCTCACACCCATCCATCGCGCGCATTGTTAGAGGTTGCCATGCCCGAAGCGTCCTGTGCGTTTGACGAACACCCCAATGAGGCGTTCAAAGATCTCGCACGACTTGCCACTTATATCTGCCAAGCTCCGGTTGCAGCGATCGTGTTTAGCAACGGGATGCGATCGAGTGCTGGCCAAGGGTTAGGGGACACCGCGCCGGGCCAGTATCGCTGTTGGATTAAAGCGGCGTTGGGGATGTCGCCTGAGCAGTTTGGCCTCTGTATTGATTTATGTGAGGTGACCCTCGATCGCGATCGCCTGACGGTGATCGAAGACTTAAGCCAACAGCCCCAGTTACGCGATCGCCCCTTCATTAACAGCTCTCCTCACTATCGCTTCTATTGTGGGATTCCCCTCGTTAGTCCCAAAGGAACAACCGTGGGAACCCTCTGTGTCCTCGACGATGAACCGCGTCAACTCGATTTAACCCAGCGCAAAGCTCTGGCCACCCTCAGCCGCCAAGCGACGCGATCGCTGCGAGCCTTACGAGACTTTGGCACCTATTTTCAACGCTCTCCTTGGCAAGATAGCCGCAGCCAACATTATCTCGGTGCGGTTCCCCTAGCCAAAAATCCCTATCATTTGCCCCTCCCCGCCAAGACAGCGGCGCAATCGTCCCATGATGAGATCTCTCGCTTTCCCCAGGATGAAACCCCCAATCGCTTCAGCATCCTCGAAACCATTACCGAAGCCTTTTTCGCCGTCGATCGCCAATGGCGACTCCTCTACGTCAACCGTCGCGCCGAAAAACTCTGGAACATCCGCCGCAATGAAGTCGTAGATACCAATCTCTGGGAAACCTTCCCCGATTTGATTGAATCGGTCTTCGCTCAAGAATGTCACGCCGCCTTTGACACCCAAACCTGCCGCCATTTTGAGGAATACTACGATCCCCTGGGAATCTGGCTCGAAGTGCGGCTGCACCCAGAACCCCAACGGCTATCGATTTATTTCCGGGATGTCACCCAATACAAAAAAAATGAGACGGTTTTGCTCGAACAAAGCCACCTCTCTAGTCTGGTCAGTTCCGTCAGTAGCGCTCTGGCTCAAAGTCAGACCCTCGATGAAAGCCTCGATCGCAGCATTCAGGCCCTGTTAACCCATCTACAGGCGAAAACCGTAGGAATTTGGCTCGTTCAGGCCGACGACCCCGATACAACCACCTTTGACTGCACCGAACAACCGCTGACATTGGCGCAACATAACCACACCGGGGACTCCCTCCCCGATGATCTGTTTCCCAAAACAACAGTATTAGAGGAATCCCTTTTGGGTTGGGTGGCCGACATTCGCGAACCCTATATCAATAATCGCCTCGATCGCATCGGCCAAGATTTCCCCTTAGAGTCGGCGGCGGCTTTGCCCAACTCAGGATTCGATCCGTCCGTTCTCGATGTGGCGAAGCTAACAGCATGGGCCAACGATCAGAACATTCAGGGATTGGTTCTCTATCCGCTTATTGTCGAAGAACGCCTCTTAGGAGTGCTGTTAATTTGTGGCTGTCATCCCTGGACCGAAGATGCGGTCAGCGTTCTGGATTGGTTGTCGAGTACCATCGGCTTATCGGTCGATCGCTCCTGGGCGCGTGAGGCCCTGGTTAATCGCCGCAAATCCCTACTGTTTCGCCTCGCCGGACAGATCCGCAATTCCCTAGATCTCGATACGATCCTAGATACGGCCGTTCATGAAATCCGTAGTCTGCTGCAAATTGACCGCTGTTATTATCTCTGGTGTTCAGGACAAGGTGAGTCTCCCCTGACGTTGGCGGTCACTCATGAAGCCTGTGCGAAAGATATTCCCAGCTTTTTGGGCGAAAGCTTTATGTCTCAGGCCGAACGGCTGGTTCCTAAAATTTGGCAACTGGAAACGGTGCAGTTGAATGATCTCGATCAGGCCGACGACGAGACACGGGCCTTTTTAGAACCGTTGGATGTTAAGGCCCAGTTGATTCTACCGTTGGGAACTCGCTCTGGACAGTTTGGGGCGATCGCCTGTAGTCATGGCAATGGCCGCATTTGGAATGATAATGAGGTGGAATTGTTGCAGGCGGTAGTCGATCAGTTGGCGATCGCCATCGATCAAGCCGAACTCTACGCCAAAACCTGCGCGGCGGCCCTGGCGGCCCAAACGCAGGCCCGTCAACTGCAAGAGGCCATGGAACATCTCAAACAAACTGAGGCCCAGTTAATCCAACATGAGAAAATGTCCAGTTTAGGGCAGATGGTGGCCGGGATTGCCCATGAAATCAACAATCCTGTTAACTTCATTACCGGCAACATCAGCCACGCCAGCACCTATGTCGAAGACTTACTGGGGTTGATTGACCTCTATCAACGCCATATTCCCGATCCGCCTGAGGAGATTGAGGACGAAATCGAGGATATTGACCTGGAATTTCTCGAAGAAGACTTACCCAAGTTAATCGATTCGATGAAAATGGGGGCTGAACGTATCCGTCAGATTGTCGTCTCGTTGCGGAACTTCTCGCGCCTCGATGAGGCCGATGTGAAGGCCGTCGATATCCATGAGGGGATTGAAAGCACCCTGTTGATTCTCCATAACCGCTTGAAAGGTAAAGGAGAACTGGCCCCGATTCGCGTGATTAAGTATTATGGCGACTTGCCGAAAGTCGACTGTTTCCCTGGATTGCTCAATCAGGTGTTTATGAACATCATCGCCAATGCGATCGATGCCGTCGAGGATCATGGTTTGCGTAGTCCGCAATCTTCCGAGACTCCCACCATCACGATTTGTACGGAGACGACTTGTAGTGGGTTAACTCCCGGTGCGAAGAATTGTACGAATCCCGACAGTGTCACGATTCGGATTCGCGACAATGGACCGGGGATTAAGTCGGAAATGCTAGAGAAACTGTTTGATCCCTTCTTTACCACCAAGTCCGTTGGCAAAGGAACGGGGTTAGGCCTCTCGATTGGCTATCAAATCATTGTCGAGAAACACCAGGGCCGCATTTGGTGTGAGTCAGAAGAAGGGACGGGAACGGAGTTCTTTATGCAGATTCCTCTACGTCAGCCGGAGTTGGATTTGTAGGGGCAAAAGAAGGGAACAGGGAACAGAAGGCAAGAGGCAAGAGGCA
>SIHH01000203.1 GCA_004299065.1 Phormidium sp. SL48-SHIP
AAGTCGGATCGTTGAAGGAAGAATCCCCACGCCGTGATAGCTGGGGAGTGTCAACAGCCATCCATTAATACTCTGCAATGCGGCCACAGTTGCGGCCATCTGCTTTAGCTTGATAGAGGGCCTGATCCGCCCGTCGTAACAAATCATCGGATGTCCATTCCCGTCGAGGGATCAGACTGGCGGCGCCGACACTGAGGGTTACCCAAGGATGAGCATTTGAACGACGGTGAGGAACCCGTAACCCCTCAACAGCACCACGAATCTCCTGAACCAACGTCACCAGTTTTTGAGGTTTCGCTCCGTTAATCACCACCACAAACTCTTCCCCACCATAGCGAGCCACCAGACTATCCTCATCCGTCACCGTCTCGGAAATCACGCCGGCCACTTGTTTCAAACAATCATCCCCCGCCTGATGGCCATAAGTATCGTTATAAGGCTTAAAGAAATCAATATCACAAAGAATAATTCCTAGGGGCTTTTGCTGCTCTAGGGAACGCTGCCAAGACTGAGCTAAAAATGTATCAAACTGTCGTCGATTCGCCACCTGAGTTAACCCATCAATCGTGGCTAAATTTTGCAAACTACTATTAGCAATCTTCAATTCTTCATAGAGTTTAGACTGCTGAGTGGCGATCCCTAACTGAGTCGAGACTTGGCCGAGAAACTCTTGTTCACTTTCCGTCCAGTGGCGATAGGCTTGGGAATTTTGAGCAATAATCACGCCCCAGAGATGACTGCCTTGTAAAATTGGGGCAATCATATGAGTTTTACTATTTTCAAAGCCCTGAATTTCACAAGATTTGTCGCAGACTCGAACCTGTAAATTGTCTCTAGTTTGGGGAGTCCGATACGACCTCAAGCAATTGGTTTTGAACGAGAACCCCTTAAACAAAATTTGATTCGGATTGCCCGTTTCTAAGATGGTCGCTTCAGCCACCATCTGGGCTTGAGTTCCCGTTTCATTGAGAGCATAAATCAAGACAGAATCACTCTTTAAAAATTCACGCACCGCCTTAGCCGTAGCGGGCAAAATATCCGAGAGTTCCAAAGAGCGATGGATATGATGAGCTAAATTACTCAACGCTCGTTCCCGTTCCATCTGACGGCGCAACGCCTCACCCACTCGGTGCTGTTCCTCTTCAATGGCGATCGCCGTCGCAATAATCCCCAACAAACGTCCATCATCCGCCGTCTGTTCGGGAGGAGTACGATAGCACAGACTCAACAATCCCACCACGCGATCGCCCGTGCGCACCAAAGTCCGCCAAATCCCCGAATTCGCTTCATACCAAGTATCTCCAGGGCTTTCTAAGCGAGGACAAACCGCACTGGCTTCAGACTCTTCCATCAACGCCTCAAGAGACTCCTGCGTCGCATTTTCGCAGGCTCTCACCATCCCCCAAGTACAGACCGAATCTAAGCGCTCGTTAACCCGACGCTGATAGATGGCCCCAGTCGCATTCAGCAACGTACCACATAAGGCCGTTAAACGCCCGATATTTTCCATCGGATCGCTGCTAAAGTTCAAAAAACACCGATTGACCTGTTCCAAACGCGCCTCAGCTCGCTGACGCTCCGTCACATCTTTACCCGTGGAAATATAATGTGTTATCTTTCCGCTCTCATCTCGCAACGGAGTAATTGTTTTTTGTTCAGCAAACAGCTCTCCTGACTTTTTCTTATTCGTAAATACAGCATAAAAAACCTGCCCCCTTCTAAGGGTCGCCCATAATTTTTGATAGAAGTCCCGACTATGAAATCCCGATTTCAAAATCGACGGTGTTGCCCCAATTGCTTCAGCTTCACTGTAGCCAGTTAACCGTTCAAACCCCGAATTAACATAAACAATCTCACCCTCACGATCCGTAATGATCACATTATCACCACATTGCTCTAAGGCTCGTGATAGCTGTTGCAACTGGGACTGTTGTAATTCAGCCTGTTTCCGTTCTGTTATCTCTAAAACCGTTCCCACAGCCCCGGAAAATTGACCCGATTGGTCATAGAGAGGGGCGCTGCTGCCTAACACCCAGACCTCACGTTTTCCTGGCGTCACAAAGCGAAACTCACAAGAGACCAGTCCCTCTTGGATGCGATTCCAAACCGTCAAAACTCGGTCAATATCATCAGGATGAATAGCCTGTTTCCAGCCTTCTTTTAACGCCGACGTCGCTGACATACCCGCAATTTCGCACCAGCGAGGATTGACAAAGGTGAGATCCCCCTTAGGATCGGCCTGAAAAATACCAACCGGGGCATAGGTCGCCAACAGTTGATAGCGACTGGCTTCCTGCTGACTCTGCCAGCAATTCTTCAACTGAAGTAGGTCTTCCTCAACGCCCTTCAGGCCGCTCAACGGCTGAATAATGGCTTGATACTCTAACACCTCTCCCACACCATTAAAAATGCCGCGAATTGTCCAATGCCAGCCCTCGCCGATATCATCGTTCAATAGAGTTAACGTCACTTGTTGCTGAGTTGAGGAAATGCGCTGACAGGCCGATCGAAGGCGGGAGCGATCGCCCTCAGGGAGTCGTGTCAGAAGCTGTAGGGAGTCCAAACGAGTCCCCCGGCCAGAAGCCGACTCAGTCACGTTGTGATCCTCTGACGCTGGCACAACCGGTGCAGGAAACGCCTGTTCAAAGGCGGCATTGGCAATGATAATCCGTCCATCCGGGTCAAAGCGGCAAATGCACTCACACAGATGTTCAAGTAAATCCCAAATGGACTTAGAGGATCGAACAGGTCTCACGAGGTCGGGGCAGAATTAGTATTGGCTATCCTTTCTTCTATTGTGACCGATCAAGGGAAGATTCGCTGAGATTGTCAGTAAGATTGTCAGTTGATCCCCGTGGCGATCGAGTCGCTTCGGGCTAATGGGCCTCACCCTGGGGACGGGTCAGAAGCTGATAGAGGACATCAATCACGGCTTGAGTCGCTCCCTCTAAAAAAGAGCGATTTAAGCTGTCTGGAGTATCACTGAGACGGTGATAGTTAGGGTTGCGGAAGTTGGCCGTATCAGTCACCATGACCGCCGGGACTCCCGCCAGCCAAAAGGGGGCATGATCACTACGAAGTAACTCCAGAAACGGGCCAACCGGAACCGTCAACGTGACTCGCGTGGGACTTCCAGACCTCGGGATTGCTTCAAAGGCATCGGTCAGATGATGATAGGGCCAATTGCCAACAACTCCCAGAAAGTCGCCTCGCTCGGGGAGGGAGTCCGGGAGTCCCCGAGGGTAGGTTTGACAGCCGATTTCCTCACAGGCGTAGCCAATCATCTCCAAGATAATGACGCCTTCTAAGTTCTCGATCGTTTGGGGAGAAACATAGGCAAAACTCCCGAGTAACCCCCGCTCTTCTAAGTCAAACAAGACCAGTCGTAAGCCTCGTGGCGTAGGAGCCTTGAGAAGATGAGCGGCTTCGAGGACAGCGGCGACAGCACTGGCATTATCATCGGCACCCGGAGAGTTGGGGACGGTGTCGTAATGGGCGCCGAGTAAGAGGATGGGAGCGTCGGGATTCGTACCATCCCGTTGCGCGATCAGGTTGACGCCTCCATCAAAGTTTTGCGACTCAACGCTCCAGCCAGCCGCTTCAAGTTGCTGTTGGAGGTATCGACGGGCGCGATCGCGATCGCCGGGGTCAAAGCGAGGTCTAGCTAGGGCTTCAACCGTCTCAAAGAGGCGATCGCCGTCAACCCGAGGAGCCGCCTCAGCAATAGGAGTCACCCTCGTCTCAGCAGACGGGGGTGATGGGGAGGCGATCGTCTCAGGCGTAGGTGAAGGGTTCGCTGCTTGGCTCTGCGAGGAGGAGAGATGGTCCCCACAACCCAGGAGTCCAATCATCAACACCCAGCTCAGCAACAGCAGACGATAGCCCATTCCCTTAAACCTCTCTCTCAAACAACCTCCCTAACGACGACGGCGACCAAAACTCCCCGAGCGAGGCCGAGAACGACCACTACCAAAGCCGCCACCGCGCCGTTTCACCGTTCCCGATCGCTGAGAATTGCCCCGCAGACGGCTCGCACCAATCCCCGAGCCAGTCGGGCGTCCTGAGCGCTCAACCGAGCTGCGTCCATTACGGTTGCGATTACCGAACCGGCTGCCCCGGTTGTTGCGTAAACGACCTGTGGTTCGCAGAGTTTGACGATTCTTAACAGCAGCGGGCGGTTCATTGTGGGTCGTCTGATAACTCTTCACCGCTTGCTCATAGCTGCGTCCTGAGCCACCATAGCCGGTGAGCGGACTACCGGGTTGATACATCGGCGGTACATAGTAACTCGGAGAAAAGAGCATATTCCCGATCGCCTGGCCCGCCAAAGCCCCCGCAAAGGGAGTCCAGAAGCTCGACTGTTGACGAACAACCACAGTTTCAGGTTGTCCCGTCTGGGGATTCGTTTGGGTTTCGGTCACCGCATGAATGTAGTCGATGCGGAAATCTGGCGCCAAATGCAACACCGCCTGTCCCTTGTCCAAACTGAGGTAGGAGCGTTGTCCGGCGGCCTGTTCCTCCTCCGTTAAGGGCATCATCTGTACATCGGCGCTGCTAAACAACGGCGGTTGGCCAGCCGGTGTATTGAGTAACAGGAGTTGATACTCACCGTTCTCATCGTTATATTGCGCTTGCTGGACTCGATACTCGCCACTGGGTAGAGTGGCCGCGTAAGCCGGGGCTGGAGTCAAGAGCGATCGCCCAGGGGTCATCTCTCCTGCCAGACTCCAGATCAGGCTGATACACAAAACTCCAGCTAAAACTCGACGCCACATAGATTGTTGTTTCACGGTTTGTTAACGATTCGATGGATGGGGTTTTGATTCTAGGATAGGCGATCGGACCCGGAAACTGTCCCTGAAGATGTCACAGGGGGATGAGTTCGGGGAAGTTTTCCAGGACTTGGTCAGCGCTGAGGCTTTCGCCAAATCGGGCTGGAGAGAAGTGAACCTGGATGGCTTCGAGTTTATCTTGGTAGGCGAGACTAATCACGGCTTTGAGTCCCCGGTTTAGAGCGTCAATCTCGGCTAAATCGGTTTCGAGATCGGGGATGTCTCCCTGGCCGACGAGGGTGATTATCACCACGAGATTCTCGCTGGGGGTGAGAAAGAGGGTGTCATCATCACTGTCCTCGTCAGTCACTTGTTGCGGTTGACAGAGATAGCGTTGGGCTGAATCGGTAAAGAGTTCGTTGAAATAGTCGGAGGCTTCCCCTTCATCCCAAACCACATCTCCTTCGTTGGCGGCGGCTTGCCAATAGGGTTGTAGTTGCAAGAGATGTTGACAGATATCTACGAGTCCCTCGCTCAGTTGTTCTAGGGCGTTCTCCGCCTCGATGGCTTGGCCCGAGACGCGGTTGAGGGTTCCTAGGAGGGGGTTCGTTTGTGCGCCCGTTAGTTGAACCATTAGGCGGGCGACGACGAATCGTTGTTGTCCGGTGATGCGCTTGAGGCGATCGCTTAAACTACTCATGGGGTCTTTCTTCTAGGGAATCGCCAACTCGGGGGCGATCGGCAAAATAATCCAGTTTCTATCATATCTTGTCATATCCCGAACCCGCGTTTTGGCCGCATCCCCTCGGTTTTGGGAAACTCCGGTTGAGCGCCCCGCCTACTTAGGATTTCTTAATACTTTTTTTGCGAAAAAACCCTTGACAAAACGCAATTTATGGCTCCTAAATCCTATTAAGAATCGTAGCAATCCATTAAGAATCATGTGAGAGAAACCCCAAAGTTAAAGAGTTCCCCGTAGTCTAAGAGGAGTTGAATTGTTAGTTAGGGCGGGTTAAACCGTTGCGGCTGGAACGTCAGCGACTTGAGAGCAAGGTTTTCGTCTTTATTGGATTTACGGAGAGCAATCTATGAAATTGGCTTACTGGATGTATGCCGGCCCGGCACATATTGGCACCCTTCGCATTGCCAGTTCCTTCAAAAACGTCCATGCCATTATGCACGCGCCTCTAGGGGATGACTATTTCAACGTCATGCGATCAATGTTAGAACGGGAACGAGAGTTTACCCCCGTAACCACCAGTGTGGTCGATCGCAACGTCTTGGCGCGAGGGTCCCAGGAAAAAGTGGTCGACAACATCACCCGCAAGGATAAAGAAGAACATCCCGATTTAATTGTCCTCACCCCCACCTGCACCTCAAGCATTCTGCAAGAAGACTTAGAGAACTTCGTCTCCCGCGCCCAGATGGACTCTGAGGGGGATGTTCTCTTAGCCGATGTCAATCATTATCGCTTCAACGAATTGCAGGCCGCCGATCGCACCCTAACCCAGATCGTCACCTACTACACCAACAAGGCCCGCAAATACGACCAACTCCCCAACGACAAAACCGAGAACCCCTCGGTGAACATCTTGGGAATGTCCACCCTCGGCTTCCACAACCAGCATGATTGCACGGAACTCAAGCGCCTCATGGCCGACTTAGGAATTGAGGTGAATGCGGTTGTTCCCTATAAATCCTCAGTTCATGAACTTAAAAACCTCTCTCGGGCTTGGTTTAACCTCGTTCCTTATCGAGAATTAGGCTTGGGTGCGGCTCAATATCTACAGCAGGAATTTGAGATGCCCGTTGTCGATATTACCCCGATGGGCATCGTAGAAACTGCCCGCTGTATTCGTCAAATTCAAAAGGTATTGCGCGAACAGGGGGCCGATGTCAATTTTGAGGAGTACATTGACAATCAAACTCGCTTTGTCTCCCAAGCGGCCTGGTTCTCCCGTTCGATTGACTGTCAGAACTTGACGGGCAAAAAAGCCGTGGTGTTTGGGGATAATACCCACGCCGCCGCCATGACGAAGATTTTGGCCCGAGAAATGGGGATTCATGTGGTTCTCGCGGGAACCTACTGTAAGTATGATGCAGACTGGTTCCGGGAACAGGTGAGTGAGTATTGTGATGAAGTGTTGATTAGTGAGGATAATGGCGAGATTGGCGATGCGATCGCCCGCTTAGAACCCTCGGCCATTTTCGGCACTCAGATGGAACGCCATGTGGGGAAACGCCTCGATATTCCCTGTGGCGTGATTTCTGCCCCGATTCACATTCAGAACTTCCCCGTCGGCTATACGCCCTATCTCGGCTATGAGGGCGCGAATCAGACGGTGGATCTGATTTACAACTCTTTCACTCTGGGGATGGAAGATCATCTCTTGGAAATCTTCGGCGGCCATGATACGAAAGAAGCCATTACCAAAGGAGTGTCGGCGGATTCGGATCTCGGCTGGAGTAAAGATGGTTTGGCGGAGTTGAACAAAATCCCCGGCTTTGTGCGCGGTAAGGTGAAACGCAATACTGAGAAGTTCGCTCGTGAACGAGGTGTTGACTCGATTACGGCGGAAGTTCTCTATGCTGCCAA
>SIHH01000012.1 GCA_004299065.1 Phormidium sp. SL48-SHIP
CAGTAATTTTCCCGAACAACATGGACAGTTCATAAGTCAAAGGTGTGAGAAGCGACAACAGAGTAGAGAGAGAAGAAAAACCAGAGAGAGAAGAAAAACCAGAGAGAGAAGAGAGATGAGATTAGGTTTCCAGGGAATTTAACGCCTTGTCAACCCGACGAAAATCAAACCCCATGGCTCGTAAGGCGTGCCATAAATGTCCTTGCAGGAAGAAGAACGAGAGGAAGAAATGAGCATTGGCTAACCAACAACGAGCGGTATGGGTGCCGAAGGGTAAGTCAGCGGTATCGGCGAAATAAGGAGTAATTCCAAGTTTGATTTCTAAGGCGGGGCCATAGAACTCTACTGGATAGGCCAAGGTATTCACCGCACAGAAATAGGAGGCGACAAATCCTGCCAAAGCAATTCCGCCGAGGGAGTAGGACAAAATCGCTTCCCCGGAAAAAATCAGCACCTTTTTCGCCCAATTCAGCGGCGGAACTAAGATATGCCAAATTCCGCCACCAATCAGCATCACGCCCACATAAACATGACCGCCAACAAGGTCTTCTAAATTATCGACACTGGCGAAATGGGTTTGATAGCCATAAATCACAAAGGGGTTCAGGGTGGGTTCGCTCACAACCCGAACCGTCTGACTGGCGGCATCATAGAGTCCACCCCAGTACATGGCTTTCGCCACCAGCAACAAGGCCCCCGCTCCCAAAAAGAGCAGATGATGTCCCAAAATCAGACCCAACTGTTTGGGGTCATCCCATTCAAAATGGAAGCGTTTGGCACGTCCTGAGGCGGTTTTGAGGTCTTCTGGGGCGTTGAAGGTATGGAACAAGGCCCCGGCCCCTAAAACGGCGGAGGAAATCAGATGAACCGCCCCGACGACGAAGTAGGGATAGGTATCAACAATCTGCCCACCGTCGCCGACCCCCCAGCCGAGGGTGGCTAGGTGGGGAAGCAGGATTAACCCCTGTTCTCCCATGGGGAGGGTTGGGTCAAACCAAGAGATTTCAAATAGGGTGAAAGCCCCGGCCCAAAAGGTAATCAGGGCCGCCTGGGCGACATGGGCGGCGATAAATAAGCCCGACATATCGGTAAATCGGGCATTTCCGGCCCACCAGTCATATTTGACTTTGGGATTATCGTAGGTTTGCATAGGCTCGACTCACAAGTTTGTGGTTTGCAGGGCTTATTGCTAAATCTCGTCAATAAGCAACTGACCCTTAGACTAGAATCTTTCTCAATAAAAGTCTATTAACTTTTGTAAAGATTTGTGATTTCTTGCGGCTTTCAGGAGCTTTAAACCCTTATTCCATGATGGAAGTAGGCAATTTCCCCCATCCTGTTTCGGTGGATAATGGTGGTAATCTCGGCTACTTATTGCAAGTAACTTTTATTACATGGGGAGAAAAATGGGTCGAACTGGGTCCCAATTCCCGGAGGGCGATCGCAAGGGTTCGCCCCTACCTTGTTTCTCCCCTGTTCCCTGTTCCCCGTTCCCTGTTCCCCGTTCCCTTCTTCCCCCCCCTTCCCTCCTGCTATAACATAGGTGCATTCATTCACGAATAGGCTCCCTATGGTTTTCACCCCTGTGATTCTTGCTGGTGGTAAAGGCGAACGCTTCTGGCCCCTGAGTCGTCTGGAACGCCCGAAACAATTTCTCTGCCTGGATGGGAGCGATCGCAGCCTCTTGCAAGCCACCGCCGATCGCCTTCTCCCCCTGGCCGACGGCTGGGATAATCTCTGGGTGATTACCGCCGCACATCTCGCCGACGGAGTTCGTCAACAGTTACCTGAACTCCCCGACGCCAATCTCCTCATCGAACCCGAAGGCCGAGACACCGCCCCCGCCGTGGCTTGGACAACCCTAGAAATTAGCCAACGCCATGGCCCCGACGCCGTGGTGGGCTTTTTCCCCGCCGATCACTGGATTGACCCCCCCGAAGCCTTCCACCATACCCTCCACGCCGCCATTGAGGTGGCCCAACAGCAAGGGGCGATCGTCACCCTCGGGGTTAAACCCACCTATCCCTCCACCGGCTACGGCTACATCGAACAAGGGGACCCCCAGGGAACCGTCAAAGACTTAGCCGCCTTCCAAGTGGCCCGCTTCACGGAAAAACCCGATCGCCCCACCGCCGAAACCTTCCTGGCCAGCGGACGCTTTAGCTGGAACAGCGGCATTTTTATCTTCCAAGCCGGAGTCGCCCTAGAGGAACTCAAACAATACGCCCCAGACTTGATGCAACAGCTTCAGCAAGAGGGGGTAAACGCCTATCCCAACCTAACCAAAATCAGTATCGACTATGCCCTCATGGAGAAAACCCAACGGGCCGCCGTCCTTCCCGTCTCCTTTGGCTGGGACGATCTCGGGGATTGGAACGCCCTCGATCGCCTGCAATCGGACAACACCAGCCCCGAATCGGGCAACGTCGAACTCGGCCGCCATATTGGGCAGGATAGCCAAAATAGTATTTTCTATAACAGCAACCCGGACGAACTGATTGTCACCATTGGCTTAGAGGACGTGGTCGTGGTTCGTGATGGCAATGCCACCCTAATTGTCAAAAAAGACCGCACCCAGGATATTAAATCAGTTCTAAAAACCTTAAAAGAGGACTCCAACTTACAACAATTTCTCTAACTCAATTTAGATTCAACTTAGACCTTTCTCAATCTAAAACTATCTCCTCGGGAGCGATTAAAACATGGTCAATATAAATCCTGGTGACTTCAACCCAACCACAATGTTTGGCGTTAACTACGAGGGAACTCCCTCGAATTTCTCGGATCTTGAGGACAACACCAGTCATCCCGATATTCTCACCGATGGCGGTGACTTAATCCAACGTCGAGACTATACCCTAATTGTCGATCGCAGTGCCAACATGATTGTGGTCGATCCCACCCATAACATTACCCTGCAAGCCATCCTAGAAGATGCCACCCTAGCCGTGGCGACTCACTGCGAACGCTTAGATCTCAAGGGGATCGACCTTTACTTTTATAACAACAGCTTCCAATACTGCGATCGCAGCACCTCCAGTCGCATCCCCGCCCTCTTTAGTCAACATCCTCCCTCCGGAGATCCCCAATTAGCCCCCGTTCTCCAAGATGCCATCAATCGCTATTTTCACCATCGTCGCTATGGAGAAAGCAAACAAAACGGCGAAATTATTTTTGTTTTAATTGGCAGTCTTCCTACCGATACTGAAGCGGTTAAAAATACCATTATTTCTGCTTCAAAACGTCTCAGCCGCGAAGAAGAACTCGGCATTCTACTCCTACAAGTCGGCACAGATCTCGAACTTCAATCCTTTCTGATCACCCTAGACGATGAATTAGAAAGCCTCGGGGCAAAATTTGACATTTGCGACACCGTCACCTTCGACACCATCAACCGGGCCACCCTCTCGGAAGTTCTCCTTGATGCCATCACCGAATAACCTCTACCCCCATTTAACCGCCTAATTTAATTGCTCACTGGGAGAACAATTGTCACCGTGGTTCCCTTGCCACAGCCTTCGCTGTCGATGAAAATTTTGCCTTTCATCAGAGAAACAAGATTAGCCGCGATCGCCAACCCCAATCCCGGACCGCGACGCTCTTCTGGGCAACCCTCAATTTTCGTAAAGGGTTGAAACAGCTTCTCCTGTTGGTCGGGTTCAATGCCGATACCGCTGTCTGACACCGCGATAATCGCCTCAGGAAGCTCATGATAGCTGGTTTTACCCATCGGACCGCTGATGGCCGTTGAGAGGCGAATTCGCCCCCGTTCCGTGAACTGAATCGCATTCTCAAACACAATCGTCAAGACCTGTTTCAGCATCTGCCGATCCGCCGTGACACAGAGTGGCGGCGGGAAATCTCGCCGTTCTAGGCTGAGGTGGGTCTCTTGTAAGACGTCCTGATGGTCATCAACGACCTCATCCAAGAGCCGATGTAAATTCACCGCCTCCAACTCAGGAGTCATCTGGCCTGAATGAATCTGAGTTAAATCAGAGATGTCCTCCATCAACTCCAGAAGATGAGTTCCAAGTTTGCGTAACTTGTGTAAATCCTCGATATCCTGCTCAGAATAGGCATGGGGGCGATCGCTCAACATCTCAACCTGGGCGATCGCATCCTCAATCGGTTTACGGAACTCCTCAGCCAAATTATGCAAATACAAATCCTTAAGCCGATCCGTTTCCTGCAAAGCGGCATTCTCCTGTTCCAAACGAGTCACCGTCGTTTGTAACCGCAACGCCAAACGATTAAAGCTTTTCCCCAACACCCCCACTTCCCGCGACGACTCCTCAAACATCATCGGCAGCGTCGGCGACCATTGTCGCCGTCCTAACTGCGTCATCGACCGACTTAAACGTCGCAGCGGATCGCCCAACCACCCCGCCAATTGCCAGCCAATAATGCCCGCCGTGACCATCGCTATGGCTCCCAACACCACGATAATGAATACATTGAGCCAAATCGGGTTCATCAACTCAGTATTGGGAACCACCACCACCACTAACCAATCGAGAGCCCAATCATCGCGAAAGGGAGTCACTTGCAGAAAATAGCGGCTACCTCCCTGCGTAAACTGGAAAATTTGCGTCCCTTGGATCGTTTCCAAACCGCCAAAACGATTGACAAGACTATTCGCCGCCGCGCGAATGGTGGTGTTGCGACTATTGAGAACCGCTAGGGAATCCTCATCCTCACCACGGGTCACAGAAGCTTGACTAAACGGTTGAGGAGCCGAACTGGCGATGAGTTGGCCTTGGCGATCGACAATAAAGGCCTGGCCGCCTTGCGTGAGTGTCAATTGCCGTAAAAATGGCCCTAGGGGAGCTAACTGGGTCTCGACCGCTAGGGTTCCCCGTACCTCCCCAGCCGTCCCATACAGAGGGGCGATCGCCAACAAATTCCCAGACGACAACTGCTGCCAAACGGGACCCGAAACCGGCGGACTGGCCAGGCGATCGAGAACCTCCGTTAAGCCTTGAGGGGGATCTTCAGACTCATCGAGGAATCGTCCTTGACGATTAATCGTCACCCCCTGCCAGAGAGGCTGGTCACCATTATCATCACGATGACGATAAAGCTCAACCATGCCATCATCGTCACGGGATAGTAGCAGTTGTCCCTGAGTTCCCTCACTGTAAAACAGACCTTCAACCCCAAAGGCTTGCATCTGCTCCCAAAAATAGGACCCTGTCACCTGCCACTCCTCTAAACTGAGGGTTTCCAAGTTTAAGGCGGCGGCGTTTGTCTGAGCCAATTGGCGGGGGGTGGCCAGATACTGACTCAAATACTGGAGAATATGGCGGCTGACCTCATTTTGTAACTGAGTCGCGAAATCTTCGACCGTTCGTTGGCCCGAGCGATAGGAGGAAAACCCGATCGCCGCCGTAAACAAGACCACCAGTAGAACAATAGGAGTTGTCAGGGCCGTACGCAATGACAATCTCGGAGACGAGCGGTTGGGAGTCGAACGAAAAAACACAAGTTTTGAGAAGGGTAGAAGGGGCAGACTGGGCGCTGTGGAGGAGATGAGGCGTCACCCAAATGGACTCGACCCGTTGAGAGGCAGTTTTCTAAAGGGTTCCACTACTGACTAGGATATCGCGAGGACAGCCTGTCATTTAACAACCGTCTGGGAAATTCACCAATTTCGATACGCCAGGATTCGGGAGCTTGATAGCCCCGACTCTTTAGAGCGGGGTGGAAAAGCGACTCGGGGACTTTAGTCCCCTTGCCATCATACGCTAAGTATGCCAGGATATGGAGAAGCGTTAATTAGGTCGAATCATGCTTTTATTTGAGTTTAAAGCCTATGGGAAGCCAAGCCAGTTTGCAGCCATTGATGAGGGAATCAGAGTTGTCCAATTTATCCGCAATAAATGTATTCGGTTGTGGATAGATCACCCAAAAACTGGGAAGTACGACCTCAGCAAATATAGTGCTGTGCTGGCTAAAGAGTTTTCATTCGCTGAGAAACTCAATGCTATGTCTAGGCAGGCATCAGCAGACCGAGCGTGGGCGGCTATTTCTCGCTTCTACGACAACTGTAAAAAGAAAGTTCCTGGCAAAAAAGGTTATCCACAATTCCAAAAGAGCAATCGCTCAATTGAGTACAAAACTCAAAGCTGGAAGATAGCCGACAACCGTAAATCAATCACCTTTACTGATAAGCTAGGGATTGGCAAGCTCAAGCTGAAAGGAACTCGTGACCTCAACGTCTACCCCAAGGAGGACATTAAACGAGTCAGGTTGATTAAAAGGGCTGACGGATATTATGTGCAGTTCTGTATTCAAGCTGATCGACGTGAAAACATTGAACCGACTCACAGGACAATTGGACTAGATGTAGGGATTGAAAGCTTTTATACTGACTCACAAGGGAGCAAAGCTGACAACCCCCGGTTCTACCGGGTAGGGGAGGCTAAGCTAAAACAACTCCAGAGAAAAATTAGCCGCAAGGTAAAGGGGTCTAAGAATAGAGCCAAAGCCAGGGCTTTATTAGGAAAAGCTCACCTCAAGATAAGTAGGCAGCGTAAAGACCATGCCGTCAAGTTGGCGCGGTGCGTCATCACATCTAACGATGTTGTGGCCTACGAAAACTTGAGAGTGAGAAACTTAGTCAGAAACCACTGTCTAGCCAAGTCAATCAATGACGCTGGATGGTATCAATTTAGAGTTTGGCTAGAATATTTTGCCAGGGTGTTTGGACGGGTCACAATTGCGGTGAACCCGGCTTACACGTCTCAGCAATGCTCCAGTTGTGGCACTATCGTTAAGAAATCGTTATCCACAAGGACACACGTTTGTCAGTGTGGATGCAAGTTAGATCGAGACCACAACGCAGCTATGAACATCCTTAACTCAGGATTGGGTACGACGGGGCACGTCGAAACCTCTGTATTTAATGCAGGTAACGCTTCTGGAGAATCAACCTCTATCTTGGCTGGCGAAAGCCGGTCAGGGTAAGTTGGCTCGCTGAAGGAAGAATCTCCGTCGCGTGATTCGCCGAGAGTGTCAAACTGGTGATGTCAACCCTTCAGGGGATCTCCCCATTACGTCTAATGTTATGGCTGTTACTCCTCGAACCCTGGGACGCTGGAAACAGGAAAACCGTCCTATCGTCGCTTTGACGGCTTGGGATTATGCGATCGCCAAAGTTCTCGATCAAGCCGCCGTCGATCTAATCTTAGTGGGGGATTCTCTCGCCATGGTCGCCCTCGGGTACGAGACCACCTTACCCTTAACCTTAGACGAGATGTTGCACCATGCCAAAGCCGTTCGCCGAGGCGTGAAACAGGCCTTGCTGGTGGTGGATTTGCCCTTCCTGACCTATCAAGAAAGTCCTCAACAGGCCTTGCATTCAGCCGGCCGAGTCCTCAAAGAAGCCGGAGCCGCCGCCGTGAAGTTAGAAGGGGGCCATCCGGAGATGGCCGAAATTGTCGCGAAATTAGTACGAGCCGGGATTCCCGTGATGGGCCATGTCGGACTCACCCCGCAATCGGTGCATCAGCTTGGCTATCGCAAACAAGGAACCACCGACATCGAAGGAGCGCGAATTCTCTCGGAAGCCTTAGCCTTAGAAGCCGCTGGAGCCTTCGCCATTGTTTTAGAACATATCGAAAGTCAGTTAGCTCAAACCGTCACCGACAAGCTCAGCATTCCTACCATTGGTATTGGGGCCGGAGACGGCTGTGACGGTCAAATTTTAGTCACTCATGATCTCCTCGGATGGTCCGATCGCCAACCTCCCTTTGCCAAAGTTTATGCGAACTTACGCGAGACCATTCAACAAGCCATTCAAAATTATAGTAATGACGTGCGATCGCCGTCTCAATCCTCCCGAGAGTGAAGCTGGGATCAAGGAAAAGTGACCTGTTTCTAGACTCTAAGCTCAGTGTTTATACGGGAATAATCCCCTCTCGCTCAGCAAAACCACAGGGATTCCTGAGAAACTTGAGGTGAAAACCGCCCTTGACAAATTGAAGCAAAATTAGTTATTGCTTTGCCACAAGTTTGTAAAGTTTTAACTCGTAACCCGGAACAGGGTCAGGCCAACGAGATATAATTAGAGTAAATAACCGACAGGTTAAACTAACGTTAACATCAATTTGCCTCCCTTGAGTCTCTTGACCTTAGTCACATCTCCCATCTCTAATGTGTTTGTGATTCATCTCAATTGTCTCGGGGCCGTCATTCCCTAAAACGCAACTCAGTTTGTGTCAAGGGGCGTTCCCGACCACCCATGACCCACGTATCCAGAGGACTACTTCTATGGCACGCTCAACATCCCCCTTCGACCGCCCCTATCCTTCCGTTGGGCATCACCGTTCCTCGAACACCCATCGAGTCCAGTCTCGCCGGAGCGATCGGCTTGGATTCGAAGAACGCAATTTAATCAACGATGACGGTGAATCGATCACCATTTACCTGCCCCATCGCCAGTAACGTCCTCTGTATCGAGTTTTTCCATGACCTCCTCGGGATGGATCACAGGTTAATCAACCAACCCGAAGAGGTTCTTGCGACTCACTTCGGGTTTTGCCATATCTGACCTGAGATCGTCGTAAGTTATCGCCACAAGTTATAGTGAAGACAACCGCTTAACCAAACCTGCTGGGTCAGCAATTATCTGTGAGTTATTGCATTAACCCCCAATGCCCTAGCCCCGAAGACGGGATCGATCCAAAAGACACCGTTTGTCCTCACTGCGGGTCAGACTTAGTCTTTCAGAATCGCTATCGCATTAACCGGCTCTTAGGGACTGGGGGGTTTGGAAAAACCTTTGAAGCCCTTGACAGGAGGGAGCTAAAGGTGATCAAGGTTCTCTTCAAAAATCATCCCAAAGCGGTCACCCTCTTTCAACAAGAAGCCAAAGTTCTCAGTCGTCTCGAACATCCTGGGATTCCCAAAGTCGACCCCGACGGCTACTTTACCTACACCCCACCCGACAGTGACGACCCCGTCCATTGTCTGGTGATGGAAAAAATCGAAGGCTTGAACCTGGTCGAATGGCTTGAACAACGCAACAACAAGCCCATCGACAAAAAACAGACCGTCGAATGGCTCGAACAACTCGTCGAGATCCTCGAACAAGTCCACCAACAGCACTACTTCCACCGGGACATCAAACCCCAAAACATCATGCGCCGGCCCACCGGGCAATTGGTCTTAATCGACTTTGGCACCGCCCGCGAAGTGACCGGAACCTACCTCAACAAAGTCGGCGGCGGCCAAAACGTCACCGAAATCATCTCCGCCGGCTATAGTCCTCCCGAGCAAATTAACGGTAAAGCCGTCCCTCAGTCTGACTTCTACGCCTTGGGGCGCACCTTTGTCTATCTGATGACCGGCAAAAAGCCCACGGAATTTCCCGAAAATCCCCGGACCGGCAAACTTCTCTGGCGTGAAGGCGCCCCACAAATTCCCGAAGCCCTCGGAGATGTCATCGATTACCTGATGGCGCCGTTTCCCGGAAATCGGCCCCAACATGCCCAGATGATTCTCAATTGTCTGGCCGAAGCCGAACCGGCGATCGCCTCGACAAAATCCACCCTCACCCTCTCGTTTCAACGCAAACCCAAAACCCCATCCGGGAATGGGGGCACAAAAACTAGCCAGCGGGGAGGCAATTCCACCCTCTCCCCCGGTCATTCCGGGAGCCGCAACTCCCGTAATACCAACTCCCCCGGTCAGACCTCCTCCTCCCAGAGCCAGAGTGGTCGCACTCATCACTCCACCTCGTCAGCCCAAACTCGACGACTGCCCCGACTGCCCCGGCCTCAACTACACTTCAGTTGGCAGCCCCTCATTGCCCTTCTGGTGGCTGTCATCGCCCTCAGCCAGGGCTATGGCTATTGGCGCTATGGATTCTTCCCCGCCAATCCCTGGCAATTGATATTAGCCTTCCCAAGTGCCTCGTTCCTCAATACGGTTATGTCTCGTCACGCCGGGGAAGTGCAAGCCTTAGCCATCTCACCCGACGGAACCTTGCTCACCAGCGGTCATTACCAAGACCTGGATTTGATTGCCACTCGCAACAATATCGTCCTGCAAACCCGCTCCGTTCACGAGTCTTGGATTCGGGCCATTCTCATTACCCCGGATGGAAATAGCCTCATTACGGCCAGCGACGATGCCAGTATTCGGATTTGGGATTTGCGCACCGCCATTCGCCGCTTTACCCTCAGCGGCCATAATGGCCCGATCAATGCCCTAGCCCTCTCAGCCAATGGAGATCAGCTCGTGAGTGCCGGTGAGGATGGAACAGTACGCATTTGGGATGTCGCCCGCGGCCGGGTTGACCATGTTTTATCGGGACATACCGGGCCAGTCAATGCTTTGGCCCTCTCCTCGGATGGACAGACCGTCGTCAGCGGTGGAGATGACCAAACCCTACGCATTTGGGATGTCCAACGGGGGGTACAAATTCGCTCTCTGACGGGACATGAGGGAGCCATTCAGGCAGTGGCCTTGTCCGCTGATGATACTTTGATTGCTAGTGCCGCAGAAGGGGACTCAGTGCGCTTATGGAATGTCTTTCCCGGTGCCGAGATCTTTCGCCTGCAAGAGACGGATGTGTCAGTGCGTGAGTTGGCCTTTTCCCCCGACGGTGCGTATCTGATTGGGGCGGGGCAACCGCTCTATATTTGGAACCTCGAAACGGGCGATCGCCCCTATGTTTTACGGGGCCACAGTCAGGACATTAGCAGTTTGATCTTCACTCCTGATGGTCGTCAAATGATTACGGCGTCACCCGACGGAACCATTAAGCGTTGGAACTTTCCCGGACTGATCCCCGATCAAGCAAGTTCTCAAGATTGAAGGCCAAAAATAAAACCTGTGAAGGGGAATCCCCCTCACAGATTGTTCTAGATATGTCCCGAGTCGTTTTGCGTTCCGACTGTATGAACCGATGATAGACGATGGGGGAAACGATCGTAGTCTATCTTAAGGTAGAGATCTCATTGACATCCTCAATCATCACCTGTTGATGACGGTGGTCTGTACTGCATCATATCCCTCCTGATCAGGCTCTGCCTTGCGTCTTCCTTGGGCTAAGCCATTTCCAGGAAAATGCACAGGACACTAAGATTCCTTGTTAAATTTTATGTCAACCACACCTTTGTCAGTCAATATTGTCGCTCAGGATAACGCCTCTGGACTGACTCGTGATGTCCAGATTATCATGGAGGCCTTAAACTCTCCAGACTTTGAGCTGTCTTGGTGTTCGGCGTGTCGCCCCGGATTACGACATCAGTTCCCTCGGCAAATGATGGCTCGCCTCGAACAACTCTTGTATCGAGCTCGCTATCAGCAGCCTCGCTATGACGTTAATCTTTTTGTTGAAGGGGTGGTTCCCTGGTGGTTTCCGTTTGCCCGCTTTAACCTCTTGATTCCTAACCAAGACTGGTTTCATGGCTATTGGCAACCCTATCTCAAGTACTTTGATTATATTCTCTGCAAAACTCACCTCGCCGAGAGAGTGTTTAGCCCTTGGGGAAAAACCTACTATATTGGGTTTACCAGTAGCGATCGCCGCGATTGGCAAATTACCCCCAACTACGATATGGCCTTTCACCTCGGCAGCGATCGCGTCCGTCTCGGAACTAAACTGATCTTACAGGTTTGGCAACAGCACCCCGAATTTCCTCAACTCACACTGATTTCCAAAAATTTACCTCCGACAACACAACGGGCTAAAAACATTAATATCATCAATCAATTTATCCCCGAACCCTATCTCATTCGCCTACAAAATCAACATGGCGTGCATATTTATGCCACCCGCATTGAAGGTTTTGGCCATCGTATTATGGAAGCCATGAGTGCGAGCGCTGCCACCCTTACCACGGACGCTCCCCCGATGAATGAGTTAGTCACTCCCGAACGAGGCTTACTCATTCCCTACAGCACAACGAAACCCCAAAATTGGGGAACATGCTATTATGTTAACGTTGCAGGCTTAACTAAAACCCTTGAAACTCTCTGGGGAAGCACAACTCAGACTCGCCAAACCTGGGGGGAACAGGGACGAGCCTATTACGAAGACAGTCGTCGAGGTTTCCAGCAGCGCCTTCTAACCATTCTGAAAAACTTATAAACACGAGGTTTTCAGGATTGGCAAAGTTTCCCAATTTTCATCAATAAACCGGGGAGTGCATAACCGACAAAAAATAAGCCCCTAACGAGAGGTTTTAATTAGTCATGGAGAATCCCCTCAGCCGCAAATCGTCCCAACGCCAACAACGGGAAGTAAAGCCGATAATAGTCATAACGCAGATAAAAATGACTCGGAAAACCCGTTCCCGTAAACCAGGACTCTTGCCAGGTTCCATCGGGCTGTTGCGTCTCAATTAAATAGTCCACACCGCGCTGAATCGACGCTCGCCAGGGGTGGGCCGAGTCAACCTGCAACCCTTTGACAACAGCCATCAATCCCAATAGCGCCCAGGCCGTTTGCGAGGCGGTACTATCTCCCTCTCCCTTAAAACGAGGATGGTCATAACTCAGACAAGTTTCTCCCCAACCCCCATCAGCATTTTGCACCGCCAACAGCCAATTGGCTCCTCGCTCTAAAGCCAAACGGTGGCGTTGTGGGGTAATCAGGGCCAAGGCCGATAACGCGCCACTGGTTCCATAAATGTAGTTGACCCCCCAGCGGCCAAACCAAGACCCATCCTGCTCTTGTTCCCCTAACAGATAGGCTAACGCCCGTTCAAACTGCTGTGAATACTCTTGTAAGGGGCTATCTGGGGCCTCGGAGTCTAACTCGGCCGCCATTTCTAACAATCGCGCTGTGACATCGGCGGTGGGAGGGTCAATGGTGGCTTTTAGGTCACTGTAGGGAAGGGCGTTGAGCCAATCTTGGTCATTATCCCGATCGAACGCCGCCCAGCCACCATTGGAACATTGCATGGATAGCATCCAACGAATCCCTCGTGTCAGGGCGGCCTGTTTCTGGGGTTCGTTGGGGAGTTGGGTTGGGTTCAAGGCCATCACCACCACCGCTGAGTCATCTAAATCGGGATAGAAGCGATTGTCGAACTCAAAGGCCCAACCTCCGGGTTCAGCGGTGGGGTTTTTCACAGACCAATCGCCGTAATCGAGGATTTGTTGCTGGAGAAGCCAGGTTGCCCCCTTGACAATACGCGCATCATCTGGATCGATTCCTGATTCGACCAGCGATCGCACCACCCAGGCCGTATCCCAAACCGGTGAGATACAAGGCTGCACCCAATAGTGCTGTTCTGTTTCTACCCCAAAACGGGCGATCGCCTCAAACCCTCGTTGCACAACTGGGTCCGCCAGATCATAGTTCAAACTGCGCAACGCCAACATCGAGTTCAGCATCGCCGGAATAATCCCCCCCCAGTCGCCGCTGGCTTCCTGGCGTTCAATCACCCACTGTTCGGCGGCTTTCAACCCCTGTTCCCGGAACGGAACCAGGTTGAGGGTTTCTCCCAGCTTGAAGAGATTGTCGAGTTCCACAAAGCTATCACTCCAGTCACCCTGACGAGGTAACTCAAAGCGGGCCGCATTAACCCCCTCCGCATAGAGTTCATCGAGAGAAACCTGGGGATTGAGGCGATACACCGGTTTTTGGTCAAAGACAATTAACAGAGGAACCGTACTTCCCCGCGCCCAACTGGACATATCATAAATACTAAACGGGGCTTCACCTGGAAGGAGCATAATCCAAGCTGGAATCGAAGGAATCCCGCGCCAGTCATAGGCTCCCATCAAGGCCAGGTGCATCTTCGTAAAGATGCGAGTTTTGCTAATTCCCCCTTTCGCCAAGATAAACTGTTTGGCCTTGACTAAAGCTGGGTCATCTTGGGGAACCCCTAACAGCCGCAATCCCAGATAGGCTTCCACGGAAGTACTCAGTTCGCCACCATCCCCCCGGAACAGTTCCCAACCCCCATGATCGCGTTGTTCATCTCGGAAGAACTGTTCGGCTTTATTCCAGGGTAAACGGTCTTCGAGTCCCCAAATTTTATGCAGCAGAATCACCTCCGCCAGCATGGTGACATTGGATTCGAGATCCGCCCACCAATAGCCCTGGGGATGTTGCTGATTGAGGAGATAAGTTTGGGTTGCACGAATGCTTTTTTGAAGCTGATTAGTATCCATGAGTTATCTAAAAAAAATTGCGATCGCCGCCATCCAAATTAGGCAAAAAGCTGGGTAAAATCCCCACCACAGGAGATTTTACCTCAGATTTTAGAGTTCCGAGTTTAGACGACGCTTAGACGAAAACGGGAGCTAAACCTTAACGCAGGACATCATCTAAACTCGGAACATCAAGCCAACCTTGATGTTGACTCGATTCATGAGTTAAATCCATCAATAATTGGGAATAGACCCCCTCGCGGAACGACGGTGCGATCGCCACCCCACTATCAATCCCTTGAACCCAACGATCAATGGTTCGTAAAAACGGAGCCAATCGTCCATCGGGATAACTGCGAGGAAACACTAAACGTTCTGGAATATCCAATTCCAATGGTGGTTTTCCACCGGTAGACCCCAATAACTTAAAGCCATGCACATAATCCTTTTGATTATGACTTCCCAGAATCAGAGTTCCCGCATCTCCATAGACTTCTAGCCAATGGCCTCGTCCGGCGTAGGTCACTGAACTGATACTCACCTGACAGGGAGTTCCATCAGCCAACTCCAGGGTTAACAGCGCCGTATCATCAGCATCGACCGGTTTCAGGATACCACCCTCATTGGGGTCTGGGCGTTCAGAAATGGCCGTCGTCACTTGAGCAAAGAGTCGTTGTACCGGACCAAACAACCAGGCAATATAATCAAAGGTATGAGACCCTAACGCTCCCAAAGCGCCGCCTCCCTTGTCTTTTTGCGCGTACCAGTTCCAACCCCGTTCCGGATTGGCGCGACTCGACATCAACCAGTCAATTTTGATCAGTCGCTTCTGGCCCACATAGCCTTCTTCGAGGAGTTCCGCCAGACGCATCCAGGTGGGAACGCCGCGATATTCAAAATCCATGGCCGCCACAATTCCCTGATCTTGGGCCAAATGATGGAGGGTTTTGGCTTCGGCCAGGTTCAGGGCCATCGGCTTTTCGAGGAGGACATGTTTCCCAGCCGCAATGGCCTGTTGGGCCATTTCCGCATGGAGAAACGGCGGCGTCGCGATACTCACCGCATCAATATCCGGGGAATTGAACAACTCCTCCAGAGAACTATAGGCCTGGGGGATGTTGAACTCACTAGCCACCGCTTGGGCCTTGGCCGCATCGCGATGATACACCCCTTCAACCTTGGTGCGATGGTGAATCTGAAAACCGGGAATATGGACTTTTTGCCCAAATCCTGTCCCAATGACCGCAACCTTAATATCTCCGTTCATAACATCTCACTAATCTTTCAATACTCTATGGTGGCAGGGAGATGGCCGGGCGGCTAGTTTCCGTGACGCAACTGTTCGATGCGATCGCAGATCCAATTCACCACCGTCTCCCCTAACCGCACATTATCGAGTAAGTCAATCTCCCGTACCCCCGTGGGACTGGTGACATTCACTTCGGTCAGATAGCCGCCAATGACATCAATGCCCACAAAGTACAATCCATCTTGCCGCAACTGGGGCGCAACTTGCCGACAAATGTCCTGTTCTCGTTCGGTGATCTCCGCTTTCGCCACCCGTCCGCCGACGGCCATATTCCCCCGAAACTCCTCCCCAGTGGGAATCCGATTCACTGCACCGATGGGTTCCCCATCTAAAAGGATAATCCGTTTATCTCCCGCTTTGGCTTCCGGGAGATATTGCTGCACCATCACCGGAACTTGGCCGTTGAGGGTACTTAGTTCCACGAGAGAGTTGAGGTTAAAATCCCCCACCTGAATCATGAAAATCCCTTCCCCGGCTTTCCCTCCCAGGGGTTTGAGGATGGCTTTTTGGCGACGTTGCACAAAGCCACGAATCACGGATTTATCTTGCGTGACAATGGTTTCGGGAATGGCCTCGGGAAACTGCAAGGCGTACATCTTCTCGTTGGCGGTCCGCAAGCCTCGGGGATGGTTGAGGACTAAGGTTTTAGCCGGGTTCACATAGTCCAGGATATAGGTGGCATAGAGGTAGGGAACATTCACCGGCGGGTCCGTTCGCATTAACACCGCATCCATGGTCTCTAGGGGCTGCCAGATGGGGGATTCGACCTCATACCAGGGGTTGGCTGCCTGCCAATGACCGTCATGCTTTTCGACGGGGGTTAGGGTCACCGGAGACAGCCAACTATAGGCCACTCCATCCACGACACCTAATTGATTGGCTTGGGTGGTCCAGACTTCATGGCCGAGATGTTGGACGGCTTCCATGAAGGCGACGGTGGTATCGTGACCGGGTTCGAGGCTGTCTAGGGGGTCGAGGATGAAGGCAAATTTCACGGCGGCATTCGTTTTGAGATCTGACTCCTGGTATTTTGCCTTATTTTGGGGGGGACAGGGAACAGGGAACACCGGAACAGGGAACACCGGAACTGGGAACAGGGGGAGATGGGTTGGGGCGATTGGTATACTTTTGAGTAGGGTTGATTGTGTTCCCTTGCTGTTGGGACTGACTCTTTGTTTAGGATTGGCGATCGCTACAATGACCATTACTGGATATCGACATACTGCAATTCTTGTCTCTGACCTCAGCCGCGCGGAACGCTTCTATGGTGAGGTGTTGGGACTCACGCCGGTGGAACGGCCCCTGTCCTTTCCGGGAACTTGGTATCAAATTGGGGCCATGCAATTGCATCTGATTGTTTCGGAGTCTGTCTCGACGGACTTGGCCTCTGAGAAATGGGGCCGTAATCCTCATGTGGCCTTTGCGATTGATGACCTCGATCGCACCCTAGACCGCTTACAGGCCGCTGGCTGTCCGCTGCAACGGAGTGCGTCGGGACGACCGGCCTTGTTTACCCGAGACCCTGATGGCAATATCATCGAACTCAGCGCCGAATGAAGGTTGTTGTCTATTCCTATCGCCTCAGTCCCGATGACCCGCTTCCGGAGATAGAAACCCCTGAGTTGGGACCGGTCCGGCAGCGCTATTGTGATATTGGGGGGCGATCGCAACTGCAACAACTTCTGCAAGACGGTCGCCAAAATCCTATGGATTATCTCCTGGTGCATCAGTTGCACGATTTAGGAGATACGGTCGAGGCGATTTCTGAGCATCTACAGACGTTTCAGGATCTCGGGGTTAAGGTGGTCGCCACGGGGGGAACGGCGGTGCAAACGCTTCCGGAAGACCCCCTCGACTTGTGGGAGGCGTTGCAACACCTCCATCGGGAAACCCATCGTCAACGGCTGCGGCGAGGTCATCAGCAACGACGACTTCACGGTCATCCGCCGCCGGGAAAGGCTCCTTATGGCTATCGACGCGGGGGCGATCGCTATCGCCTCGATCGTAGCAGCGCCCCAGTCGTTAAAGCCTTTTTTGAGCATTTTCTCCTCTATGGGTCCCTGCGGGGGGCTGTTCGTCATCTGGCGCAACGTTACGGAAAACGCATTTCGGTCACCACGGGACGGCGTTGGTTAACCAGTGCGGTGTATCGCGGCGATTTGGCCTACAACGATGGACGGGTTCTCTCCAATACCCATGTGGCGATTCTCTCTCGCGCTGAAGCGGCGCAGGTCGATCGCCTTTTACGACGCAATCGCCGGCTTCCTCCTCGTACTGCGAGTGCGCCGCGATCGTTGGCGGGGTTAGTTTCCTGTCAACGCTGCGGTTGTGGCCTAACAGTCAGCCGGGTGACGCGCCGTCATCACCCTGGGGAGTATCTCTATCTACGTCCCAAGGCCTGTCCTCAAACGCCGAAATGTCAGGGACTTTCGTATGATGAGGTGTTGCGGCGCACGGTGGAACAAGTGTGTCGAGATTTGCAACGGTTAGCGACGCGGTTACCGCTTCCGGGTGATGATGGCCGCAAACAGGCTCTACAGGAGCAAATTAGCTACAAACAAGAGGTCCTCAGGGATTTACCCGAACTTCTCGATCGCGGCATTCTCGACCCGGAAACCCTGACCTTACGACGTTATCATCTCGAAGCTGAAGTCTCTCAATGTCAGTCCCAGTTGGCGGCGTTGACTCCGGTGAATTTGCAGGAAACGGCGAAAACGGTGTCGTTGCCGCAATTTTGGTGGGATTTGACGGAAACGGAACGCCGCTTTTATTTTCGGGAGTTTGTCCAACAGATTTACGTTCTCTACGATGGTGATGATTGGCAACTTCAGATCGAGTTTAGTTTTAGTCGTTAACCCCCCAAATTTGGGTTTTCAGGATATACGGTGTGATTTGTTGCATTTGATACAAAATTTTCGGGGAACCCACCCCTAACCCCTCCCAGGAGGGGATTTTTCGCCCCGACAACAACGGATGTAATCCGCCATGAATTTTCCTGATCTCCCTGAACCCAGAAGACCCCCAAATTTAAGAGTTGTATTGACAATTTAGAGATTGACAAGTTAGATTCTGTCGGGCTATAGTTTAATTGTGGATTTCCCGTGTTTTTTGGGGCCTTTAGGGGTTTGTCAAATGGCTTGCCTAGATTCACAATTTGTAACATTTTTAGAGCTTATCTCAATCAACAGAAATACTGAACAATTCCCTCTTTACTTAAACAACAAAAACCGGGCATAATGGGCCAACTTGAGAGTAGAGAGACTGTTATGGCAATTCTAGGGACTTGGTTCGGTTTAATGGTGTTGGTACTGTTCAATGGCATGGTCTGTTTGGTCTTGCCACGACTGCTATCCCTGGATTGGGGATGGGTTGTCTCGGTTTCGCCGGCTCAAGACTCCTTGGAACCCGAAGCGCCGTCGATGAAGGCTGAGGTCGAGGATGATGGGGCGTCGATTGGGGCGATTCAATCTTAAGACTCGTCGGTATGCTAGTTGGTTAACTCGGAATATTCGGCAGTGAAGAACGGCCGGTACTCGATCTTAGGTTTTGACTCTTTTCAGCCGGTTTTAAGTTCTCCTGTGGTGGTTGAGAACAAGCTCACTTCTGATTGAGCTGATATCTTGAGTGGCGATCGCTCAATCCCCTCAAAAAAAATTGGCAAAACCCTTCTGAATGGCTTCACAACTTCCGCAAAGATTGCTATACTAGGAGTTAGAAATCAATCATTCGAGATGCAGGCGTTCTAGGGCGCGGCCCTTGCGGTATCAGACCCGTTGAGGTTAGCCAAACTCTCTAGTCTCAAGTTCCTTGAGCGAGAGATTCGGTTAGGGGCTAACGCTAGAATTTACGCCATCCCACTCCGTCAGCTGTCGTTGGGTTGAGACGAAACTACTCTCGTGAGAGAGCGATCGCCTCGGTGTTGTGCAACGCAACGGATGCAGGTGGGACTGGACAACAACGCCAAGCGGGAGACTCCCGGCGACCGATGTCGGACGGGTTCCCCCTGTTGACGGCTGTTGAACATATTGAATCCTTCACGCCTTAGAGTGCTAAACCTCCGGATGCGGTTTATGTTGTTTTTGGAGGATTATTCGGTCTTGTGAACGTTCATTTATCGCCATTGAGGTATTTGGCGGTCGTCTCGGTTTGTCTGCTTATTGCAATTTTTTCCGTTCTTCCCCAATCCTGGTCTTTATCAAATCACTGGAGTGTTGTTCGCCGGGTTCCAGTATCCGGTTGGGTGATCTCAACGCCGGTGGGCCATCCACCGCTGTTGACCTTTTCGATTCCCACCGCGACCGAGGAATCGCTGTTAACACAGCCAATGAAGACCTTGCGGGATGCCTCTGACGGAGACCAGCTCATCTCTGAGTTTGGACAGATTTTAACTCGTCTGCGTCGTATTTTTTGGGCGATCGCGCGACGCTGTCGGTTGGCCGTGCAGTCAACCCAAGCCCTCTTAGTCACCGAAACGAATCTAGCCCACAAGGGAGACGATATGCTAGAGAATGCTGCCTAACCTACTCTTACCCTTTCTCTGCCTGTGAAGTTGTGGTCTTTGATTCCTCTATATGACGCCTCCGTTAGCCAATGGAGTTGGGAAGCCCGACTGTTGCGTTGGCTAACCCTAGTTTGGCTGGGGGTTGGCTTGCTCGTTCTCTTCTCCGCCTCCTATCCCAGTGCGGCCCTAGAACTTGGAGATGGAACTTACTACTTTAAACGCCAACTCCTCTGGCTTTTGGTGGGGTTGGTAGTTTTCAACGCTGTTGTGCATACCCCCCTTCATCGCTGTTTGGCGATCGCCCGCTGGGGGGTTTTGGCTCTACTCGGATTACTGCTATTAGTATTGGTCCCGGGATTAGGAACCACCGTCAACGGAGCAACCCGTTGGATTTCCATTGGTTTTATCCCCATTCAACCCTCGGAACTCATCAAACCCTTTCTAATTTTGCAAGGGGCGATCGTTTTTGGCCGTTGGAATCATCTTTCCGTTGGCAAACGGCTGTTTTGGTTGGGGGTTCTCGTGTTGATTTTAGGCTGCATTATCTTGCAGCCTAACCTGAGTACCACCGCCATGTGTGGCATGATGCTCTGGTTAATGGCTCTAGCCGCCGGGATTCCCTATCGCATCCTTTTGGGAACCGCTGGCGGGGGACTGCTTTTGGCTGGCTTGAGTTTAACGTTCAAAGCTTACCAACGACGACGCATCCTCTCGTTCCTCGATCCTTGGGGGGCCGTGAGCGGCGATGGTTATCAGTTGGTTCAAAGTTTGCTGGCGGTCGGTTCTGGGGGACTCTGGGGCAATGGCTTTGGTCTGTCGCAACAAAAGTTGTTTTATCTTCCCATTCAAGACAGTGACTTTATTTTCGCTGTCTTTGCCGAGGAGTTTGGCTTTGTGGGCAGTTTGTTACTCATTGGCTTCCTCATCGCCTACGGAACCTTGGCCTTGCGGGTGGCGATGAACGCCAGCAATATCCTCTCCCAACTGGTGGCGATTGGGGTGATGGTGGCTCTGATTGGCCAGTCTTTTATTAACATTGCCGTGGCAACAGGAACTTTGCCTACCACCGGACTCCCCCTACCCCTGTTTAGTTATGGCGGTAGTTCGGCCATTGGCAGCTTAATGGCTGCGGGTTTATTGGTTCGGGTGGCCCGAGAAGGCAGCCAAGCTCAGGTCATTTCCTTTTCGCCCTCGCCTCTCGGGGGCAGGTCTATGAAGAAATCTAACAAATCGAAGCACTCTCCAGGAAAATCCTGAGAGTGTGATAAAATGGTATGTTAGCAGCCAAACTGATGGCTGGGCTTTGTTGCCCAGTCAGGTCGCCGCGAGCGATCGCCGCTTCAGGGAGGCGAATCAGCCAAGCCGATAGGAAACTTCCCAGAGGTTAGCCCTGGGAAGTCTCTGCGTTAGGGCGGGCTAAGAACTTCGGGACTCTCCCGCGTTGCGACTAAAAAAACGGAGAAGGAGATGCACCGAGATGAGGTAACCGGTTGCTAACAGTAGAATCGTGAGTGGAAGATCGTCAAAAGTCATAGGGCAGCCAGAACGTGAGAAGCGGGGGATAAACGAGATCAAGAAATTGGCGGTGAACCCGCAGTCAAAATGACGCAGATTCCGCAAGCTGCTAGGCGACAACATCAGGGAGTCACCGAGCACAACTGAGGATAGGATGGAGCGATCGCCTGCCAAAACAGACGAGTCTCATTGAGTTCCGAGTAACTCCGCAGCACAAGACCCCGTCCTAACCGATGACACTCGGGTAGCTACGGATTTGAGGTCGTTTTCGAGACCTTCGCGGCACAGATGGACGAAGTCCAATCTGACTGTTCCCCCACCGTGAGTCGAGACTACAGGCAAGGACAGGCGCTAATGAGCCGGTCTCTCCAACATACTCCCCACAACCTTATCTGCGTGTTGATAGTTTTGGAGTTACAACAATCCTTATCTATAAATGTAACATACGATCCCCGATTTGGGGAGCCGATTTGGGGATTTTTTTTACAAAACGTCATCTGCGGGAGTTCAAGTCAAAACCCTGATGGAATCAGGGATTCAGAGATCAGCTCACCGCCGGTCTTGTCGTCCCACCGTCGAGTCCGATTGACAGAGAGATTCTGATAATGTTAACCAACTGCGCCAAGAAACTTTCCTACAAGGGAAAGGTTGCCTTAGAATAGAAAGCAGGATATGTAAACTTTCGTAACTTAGCCCCTGAGTCAGCCGATCCATGACCTCAGTTACAGCCCTTTTTTCTCCCGTTGAAGACGACCTGCGCGTTCTCAACCAAAACCTGAGACAGCTCATTGGAGCGCGTCATCCCATCTTGTCTGCGGCTGCTGATCGTTTATTTCAGGCGGGAGGAAAGCAACTGAGACCCGCGATCGTCCTCCTGGTTTCACGAGCCACCGTCGGCGATGGGGATATCACCCCACGACATCGGCGTCTTGCTGAAATCGCTGAAATGATCCACACCGCCAGTTTGATCCATGACGACGTTCTCGACGAATCCGACGTGCGGCGGGGGATTCCCACCGTCCACAGTAGTTTCGGGAACCGTATCGCCGTCTTAGCCGGAGACTTTCTCTTTGCTCAATCTTCCTGGTATCTGGCCAACCTCGATCACCTAGAAGTCGTCAAACTACTCTCCCAAGTGATCATGGATTTAGCCGAAGGCGAAATTCAGCAAGGCCTCAGTCACTTTGACACCGACCTCTCCCTCGAAGACTATTTGCACAAAAGCTACTATAAAACCGGTTCCCTCATCGCCAACAGCAGTAAAGCGGCGGGCCTGCTCAGTGGCGTCAGCTCCGATCTGGCCGAACATATCTATCAGTTTGGGCGCAACATCGGCCTGGCGTTTCAAATTGTGGATGATATTCTCGACTTTACCGAATCAAGTGAGACCTTGGGTAAACCGGCCGTGTCCGACTTGCGCAGCGGGAACTTAACGGCCCCGGCTCTCTATGCTATGCAACAACTGCCGCAACTGGTGACCCTCATCAGTCGAGAATTTGCCGAAGATGGCGATATCGACGAGGCCATCAGTCTGATTCAGGAGAGCGACGCCATCAGCCAATCCCGAGATCTCGCAGCCGAACATACCCGAGTCGCCATTGAGCATCTCAATCATCTGCCTCCCTCGGAGACTCGTCAATGTCTCAGCCGTTTAGCTGACTATCTTCTCAGCCGGTGTTACTAACGCGGTCACCTGAAGGGGGCCTCAACGCGATCGCCCCAACGACCGGGGAGTTTGAGGGGCGATACGTCGGGATGCAGGGACTCCCCAAGTCCATTGAAGGGTTCGATGCCAGCAATTCTCATTTTGACCCGTATCCGGCCCAAGATACCCAATGATGCCCAATCTTGAACGAAAGAATGCGGCTTTCAAGAATCCCGATTGAGACGATTCTCAATAAGCTGGGGCAAAATTTCCATAATGAGAATTGCTGGTTCGATGCCCTGAAAATTGACGATTCCACCGACTGCCATGTTAAAATGTCACCGTCAAGGTAAGATTTTTCCCACAAGCTATCATGCAGGATAGTTGACGAAAACCAAGTCATCGTGGCCGAAAATCGAGTAGCCAAGAATAATGAGAGACTGCATATTTTATCCTCAGGGACTGGGGAGTTCGCCTACCGCCCAAATGTAAGCCGAGATCAGAGAGGACGAAAGAAATCTACTATCTCGCAATTTGTTGGGTAGGAAGCCGACGCTGGTGTCTCTGATTCAGCGTTCGGTAGTTCACACTAGAGTCAAGACCAGACTACGCACAGCAAGAAACTCAATGATACCCACCGTAATCGAACAGTCCGGGCGCGGCGAACGCTACTTTGACATCTACTCACGACTTTTGCGTGAGCGTATCATTTTCCTGGGTGAACAAGTGACCCCCGAACTGGCCAATCGCATTGTGGCCCAACTCCTCGTTCTCGAAGCCGAAGATCCCGAACAAGACATCTACCTCTATATCAATTCCCCCGGCGGTGCGGTGTCGGCGGGGATGGGTATCTTCGATACCATGAATCATGTACGCCCCGACGTTTGCACCATCTGCTTAGGCTTAGCCGCCAGTATGGGGGCATTTTTGCTCAGTTCAGGCCAGCCTGGCAAGCGCATGAGCCTACCCCACTCCCGCATCATGATTCACCAACCCCTCGGCGGTGCCCAGGGACAAGCCACCGATATTGAGATTCGAGCCAAAGAAATTCTCTATATCAAAAACCGCCTCAATCATTATCTCGCGCAACAAACGGGACAACCCCTGGAGAAATTGCAAGAAGATACCGAGCGAGACTTTTTCATGTCCGCCGAAGAAGCGAAAAACTATGGCTTGATTGACCGCGTCATCGAACGGGGACCCTCGGCGAGTCGTCCGGTTTCTGTAGAGTCTTAAATCTGGAAAACTCACTGAAAATCGCAAAAAAAGCGTTTATATTATAGCAGACTTACTTCGGTATGTCTGCTTTTTTTGGAATGATTAAGCTTTAAACATCCGCCCAAGGAATATGGGAATATAAAGAGAACGGCTGCAAGAATCGGCTCATCGTTGACGTTCTTGTCACTCAAAAGACCGCTTGTGGACCGATGATTTCTGGTACTATTGTCCGATTATGTCTCAATCCCTATTTGCTGACGCGATGACTCGGCTCGATAAAGCCTTGCAGCATGTCTCGATTTCCCCCGAGGCCATCGAACGGTTACGGTATCCTAAAGCCAGTCTCTCCGTGTCTGTCCCTGTCCGTCTCGATAGTGGCGAGTTGAAGGTGTTTCAGGGCTATCGCGTCCGCTACGATGATACCCGAGGCCCAACGAAAGGAGGCATCCGCTATCATCCCAATGTCAGTCTCGATGAAGTGCAATCCTTGGCCTTCTGGATGACCTTTAAATGTGCCGCCATTGGCATTCCTTTTGGTGGGGCTAAAGGGGGGATTGCTGTTAACCCGAAAGCCTTGTCTCGCATGGAACTCGAACGATTAAGTCGAGGCTATATTGACGCGATCGCCGATTTTATTGGCCCCGATACCGATATTCCCGCCCCCGATGTCTACACCAACGCCACCATCATGGGCTGGATGATGGATCAATATAGTATTATCAGTCGCCGCTTTTCTCCGGCGGTGGTGACGGGGAAACCCACCGCCATTGGGGGAAGCCTCGGACGAGAAACCGCTACCGCCATGGGAGCCTATTTTGTCATTCGCAGCCTGATGACTAAGCACCAAAAACTCCCCCAGGTGACAACGGTGGCCATTCAAGGGTTTGGCAATGCGGGCGCTGTTTTAGCACAGTTATTGTACGAAGCAGGGTACAAGGTTGTCGCCGTGAGTGACTCAAAAGGGGCGATTTATAACCCTCAAGGGTTAGATATCCCCCGTGTGCGCACCTATCAGCAGACCCACAAAGGCATCGAAGCCGTCTATTGTGAAGAGAGTGTCTGTAACCTCGGCGATCGCCAACTCCTAACCAATAGCGAACTGTTGACGCTGGATGTCGATGTGCTAATTCCAGCAGCGTTGGAAAATCAAATTACCCTGGCCAATGCCCATGAGGTTAAAGCGAAGTTTATCTTCGAGGTAGCCAACGGCCCAGTAAACTCTGCCGCTGATTTGATTTTGCAGCAAAACGGAGTTTGTGTTGTTCCCGATATCCTCGTCAACTCCGGAGGGGTGACGGTGAGTTACTTTGAGTGGCTCCAGAACCGCAGTGGACTCTATTGGAGTCTCGAAGATGTGAATCAACGCCTACAAGAAAAAATGGAGGCGGAAACGTCGCAGATTCTCAATCTTGCTCAAGACTTGAATCTCTCGCTACGAACCGCCGCCTATGTCCACGCCCTAAAACGTCTCACCGCCGCCATTGAAGCCAAAGGAACCCAGCAATACTTCGCCAAATCTTGAGGCGATCGCCGATCGCCCTGAAGCCCTCGTCGAAGCGATCGCCGCCCGTCAACTCCTATCTCCCTGGCAGTTCTACCGCCTCTGTCGCCAGACTTGTCAGGCTTGGGGTTGCGATCGCCTCTATTTTGGCCAGCTTCCCCTAGCCCTATCAAAGTCGTTTCCAATTCGGGAATTGCAGCGGTTTTTTGATGCCCTTGCGATACCCGTCGGACAATCCTGCATCCCCCCAACCTCCACAACCTACCATCTCAGCGCCCCTGGGGGTCATCGGTTAACGTTACGAGTCACCTACGTTGGTAGTGGTGTTGTGGGGCGAGTTGTCAAAATCTCTCAGCTAAACGGGGAGTCTTGGGCGTTCAAGGCCTGTTTTGATCCGCAATGGGTTTGGCAACATGGAATCTGGGCTGAAATTCCCATTGGCTTGTATCTGCGATCGCAGGGAGTTGGCCAAAATATCGCTCGATTTCAAGCCGCCGGCCTCACCTGGATGTTGTGGGAATGGATTGACGAGACAGAGAAACCCGAGAACCGCCCCGGACTTCCCTATGAAACCCTCGCCCGACGGGAACATCTCACTCGTCTAAATCCTCTCAACACCTCCAACTATAACCCTCATGGAATACGACTCGATCCAGGAGGGATTCAGGTCAACTCCTGGGGACGACGTTGGCGGGATGGAGTCTATACCCTAGGATTTTATTGGCGTCGCTTTCAGACGGTTGGTTGGAGGTTTCTGAATCCTCATCTCAACCTAAAGAGTCTGCGTTATAGTCTCAGACGCTGTTGGCGACTAATCCGAGGCCGTTAACGTGGTCTCGATTCCCCAAAATGAGTAAAATCATGTAATATAGCAATTCTAAATGATTTGTAACATTGAAAAAATAAAGTATCTGGGATGTTTCTAATCAAAAGCTTATTACGGTTGTGCTTAAACGTGGAAGTGAATAAATGATTGTTTCTTTTCTAGACATAATTTTGATTTTACGTCAATGGAAATCAAGAAGTGAAGCAATTAATTTTCTTCGCTCATCATCCCATGCTTCGATATTGAATGATGCAGAATTAGAAAACTACTTTTACTCGATTACCGTTCGAGATGCACTACTCAGAGACGAATTATTGACTGTTTTAGTAATATTTGATTTAGGTTATTTTCCCGTTCCTCATATTGCATTACTACCAGAATCATCGAAATTCCTAATAGGTGTAGATCGGAATATTTACACAGTAAATATCAGGCAGAAAATTTCAAGCAATATGCTGAGACTAGATTCACCCTTTAACTCTTTTGTTTATAAAGAAAACTTAAGGGTGATGCTTGTTTTTTACAAAATAGGAGTATTAGGAATTAAAAAAGGGAAGGTTTTTCTGAATCACTCTCACAACATCATTTCTCATGTTTTAATTGAAGAATTTAGGGTTAAATTGTATTTCGAGAATCAATTATCAATAACTTTAGGGTTGACTTAAATTTTCGTAATAAAGTTCAGGTAATAATGTATAAATGATGTAAACAACTATGGGTCTTCTGGATCTACGGTGGGATTTGTTACATAACATACAAAATTGTAGGGGCGAAAAATTTTTCGCCCCTACTCTCCCCTACACTTGATCGGCTTCAGTCGCGGTACGGTGGTCAACAGTGAAATCGTACAGCGATTGGGAACGTATTTCCCCGATGCGGGTGGAAAAATCGGTTCGAGCGTTCGGGATTTGCAAATGACGACCCTCGACCCTCATGATTTCAATCAACCGAGTTTGGAACTGTTGGGTTTTGATTTCTCCGATTTCCGGGAGCCGAAAGTACAAGTTTGGGACAACGTCACCTTTGCCGATAATTACTATCAGACGGTTCCCGAGCTGGAAGGAATGACGTTCACGCCGGGCGGTCGAGATATTCCCAGCCTTGATGTGTCGGTGCAGTTAGGAACTCGTCCGGGAGAAGAGGGTTACGAAGACGGACGAGCTGGCTTTACTCGCGAAACCGATCCTCTTTTCGGGTTTGGGGGAACTCACACGCGCGTTCCCAACTGGTATGCGGGAACGGCTGATTTGTTCCCGACTCATTTCCCGTTTGATTCTGAGTCGGATGAAGGAGCGTTGTTCCGCCGTCGGGGAGATGGTTACTACGACCATTTATATGATGAGGCGTTTCCTCGCGTGAGTCCTTGGTATTCGCCGGACCATCTGGGGTCAGAGTTCGCTCATGGAGAGGAGAGCGCACCTTGGGAAGGGATTGGTACGGGTTGGTTCTATTCGGCGTTGGGCGGCGGTGCGGCGTTAGAGCTGCGTCCGTCATCGGATGTGGAACGGGTTCCGGTGGCGTTTGATAATACTTACGATGCGCCGATGCGGGGAGATTTTGCGGTGCCGACGCTGTTTAATGGGAATTTCGATGCGGTGTTTCAGCCGAAGGATGGGTTCCGTAATTTGATTTCTGATGCGGTTCCCGGTTGGTCGTTCCACAATGGGGGGAATCGGGTTTCGACTTCTCAGTTGGTGGATTTGAAGGATGTCGGAACTCTCGAAGAGCATTTACAGAAGGTGGGGAACGATCCGAGTTCGGATGGGTATCAAACGGATTATGCCCTGAAGCTGGGAGATGGTGACAAGATTACGCATAATCGCTTTCTGGTTCCCGATTGGGGGGTATTGCGTTTCGATCTCCATGCTCCGACACTCAATGGTGGAGAGGTTAAGGTCATCATTAAGGATGATTCTTCTGGCGAAGTTGAGGAAGAGACTATCTTTTTGACACCGGCTGACGGGACAGATACATTTAGTGATGTTCCTTACTTCACTGGTTACACTGAAGCTGATACCTACCGGATTGGCTACGGTGCAGAAGGGTTTGAAACCTTCCATGTCGAAATTCCTCAAGAGCTTCGCGGAAAAGTTGCAACCTTGGAATTTCAGGTGACAGGCAATACACAAGTTTTACTTGATGATGTGTTTTTTAAGAGCCAGCACTTGTTGTTGGGAAATCCCAGTGATGCTCGGACAGATGTTAACTCTCGTGAGAATTACTTGATTGAGAAGCCACAATATGCAGTGTCGTACAACGATGCTCACAAAACCCCTAACTGGGTGAGTTGGCAGTTAAATAAATCGTGGATAGGGAATGCCATACGCCCCGGGGCAAGTGATGCACCTCTTGGCTATCCCCCAACTGGTTTCCCTGATGGAACTCCTTTTTCACCAGATAAGTTCGATTACCCTTGGTTGGGAGACCATCAAATTCCTGCTGGCTGGGAACGAACCGAAGGCCCTGATTATCGATATAATCAGCGTAGAATGGAAAGAGGACATATGGCTTCTGTAGCAGATCGGACTAGAGCCAACAAAGATGTGTTTGCAACATACCTAACTTCAAATCTTATACCTCAACATCGTGATAATAATCGAGGGGCATGGGAGAATTTTGAAAATGCTATTCGCAAACCATTTGAAAACGAAGACCCCATGGCATCTATTGAATACTACATTATGGCAGGTGGCTATGGATACGATCCAAACAATCCAGAACGAAAAATTAGGAATCTTATTGACGGACAATTAGTAGAGAATCCAAAAGGTATCCTAATTCCTGAGTATACCTGGAAAATTGTAGTTCCTCTGCTATCTGGCCAGGGTATTAGTGATATTGATACTAATACCGAACCGGTTGCTATTATGGTTCCTAATCGATACAATCTGCAAGCTACTCCACAAAATCCAAAATACTATACACTTCCTGGTGAGGAGGAAGCGCGAGAGATTACGAACTGGAATGATTGGAGGAGTTGGCAAGTACCTATTGATTATCTCGAAAAGCAAACAGGCTATGATTTCTTGTCAGAGTTACCCGAAAATGTTCAAGAAATTCTTGAATCCAAGATCGATGGAATTTTACCAACCTAAAAATGCAACTTCAATATAGCATTTCTCAGCATAGTGAGGTGCAAATTTATGAGACTTAAGTTCTTATGTGGTAAGGGCTGTATACATCTCACCTTTTCAGGAAAATTTTGTAACATATAGCAGAATCATTTGAGTTGTGAACGTCCTTTGTAGTTGGGATCGCCGTTTTACCTTACTTTCAGGTTACGAGATTTTACGACTCAGTGGGGCTGACGATATATCAAATATTAAACGAATCAGCAGTCTGAATCACGCTATCGCTACAGCCTTCCTTTAAGTTGCTTAACTGTTAAGCTGCCAAGGTTTACGATCAACTATATTATGGCTCTTCTGGATATTTGGTTATAGGCGAGGTTTATGTTAGTCCTGACAAGAGTTTTAGCCTTTTTGATAAAAACAATAATATGTATCTTGCTATACAGTCTCAACCGTAAAACCAGAAGAGCCTACATTATTTACAATTACTCACAACACTTCCGTCAGGCATAATTGTATTATACAAGTCATAATAACTACGAAGGTATGCAGTAGCATTATATTCATCTAAGAAGGCTCCGGTTAGATTGCAATCGCTGAAACATGACTCAGCTAGCTCACATCCTCTAAAATTTGCCCCCTCTAAATTAACAGCATTCATATAAACTTCTGCTAACATACCTCCTTCAAAGTTAGCTCGCTTTAGAGAAGAGTTGAAAATCGCGCCATGAAATAAATTTACTATAAAGAGATTCACGTCATTCATCTCAACATTTTCCCAATGGATATCAACCATGTTTGCTTCACTAAGATTTACTCCTTGCAAATTTGCTCCTTCTTCAAGAAGTATTTCAGACGACTCTAGCCTAGCCCTATTTAGATTTGCGAACGACAAGTTAACTCCAGTTAGCTCGGTGTCATACAAGTTAGCTCCTCTTAAATCAGCACCCGAGAGATTTGTCTTCTTAAAACGGGAACCTCTAGGAAAACTTGCATTGCGAAAAATCGCTCCGCTCAGATTTGCTCCCGACAAGTCAATACGGCCTCCCTTAGTATTTTTGAATTGAACCCCCGTAAAATCTCTTTCTCCCGCCGCATACCGCTCTAATAGTTCCTCGGCCGTCATTTCCATTGTCATATCTCCCTCCAGTTTAATTCACGCTGCACCTATCTCAATTATATTGTTAGTCCCCAATCCCCGACACTGGCACGATCGCATCGCCGCCCTCGAAACGAGCTGGCGACCCGAAGGACTGGCCGCCACTCCCGACCCCAACAAAATGGTCTTCACCAACCGCAACGAAGACGCCAAGGGAACCTCTCTAACCTACCGCCTCAACTTTAGAAGGATGGGCCACAGACGCAGCCGGGAACATTGGCACCGCCACCGTTGCCCTATCGGTCCTCGACCCCAGCGATACCAATCCACCAGTGGTGTCCCTCGACTCAACAGTGTGGGAAACCCCGATAACTAACATCACCGACATCCTGGGAACCGCCTATGACCCCGATGGAACCCTAGATTACTACAGCCTAGAAGTGGCACCGGTGGCCGGCGGTGAGTTCATCGAATTGCTACGGGTTGACGATACCGAGGTCGAAGCTAATTCAACCCTAGGAGAATTTGACCCCACCACCTTACTCAACGATAGCTACCGCCTGCGTTTGACCGCCGTCGATACTGGTGGAAACCTATCGAGGGTCGAAGATATCGTTCATGTTGCCGGTGACTTGAAACTGGGCAACTTCCAACTCTCATTCACCGACCTAGAGATTCCCGTGTCGGGGATTCCCATCTCCGTGACGCGGACGTACGATTCATTAACCGCCAACCAGTCAGACGAATTGGGTTACGGCTGGCGTTTAGAATTCCGCGACACCGACCTGCGGACCAGTTTGCCGAAACCCACACCAGAACAGGCGTTATTGGGACAGTTGCCCGGATTTGACGAGGGAGACCGAGTGTATGTGACCCTTCCGGGGGGCAAACGAGTTGGCTTTACCTTTGACCCCGAACTTGACCCAATTTCCCAGTTCCTGCAAACACCCGGCGCCAATGCTGGCTTGTATCAACCGGAATTTGTAGCCGACGAGGGGGTCTTTGCCAGTCTGCGCCCGAAGACCGCCACAGCCGGACGTTCAGCGAATTCGACCTTAACCTACAGCAATGGACAGTATGTGCAGTTGGGGACAGGACGACCGTACAATCCCGCTGACCCGGTCTTTGGGGGGTCTTACATTCTGACGACCCGGGATGGGATTGATTATGAAATTGATGGGATAACGGGGGATTTGGTTGCAGCCACAGACCTCAATGGCAACGAGTTGAGGTTTACTGACGACGGTATCTTTAGTGAGACGGGAGTGGCGGTGACCTTTGCACGGGATGCTGAGGGTCGGATTACAGAGATTACGGACCCGGATGGGGAGGTGATTGGCTATGAGTACGATGCGGTGGGAGATTTGGTCTCGGTGACTGACCGGGAGGGGAATCGGACTCAGTTTGGCTATGGCGTGGATGAGCGTCCTCATTATCTCGATGAGATAATTGACCCCTTGGGACGTTCGGCGGTGCGCACGGAGTATGACGAGAAGGGTCGGTTGAAACGGACGTTGGATGTGAATGGGGAAGCAGTTGAGGTTGATTATGACCCTGAGAATTCCCTGCAAACGGTTAAGGATGTTTTCGGCAATCCCACCACTTACGTTTACGACGGACGGGGCAATGTGGTCACGGAAGTTGACCCGTTAGGGAAGAAAACTGAGCGGACGTATGATGAGGATAATAATGTCTTAACTGAAACCCTCGTCACCGTCGAAGATGGGGTCGAACAGCGACGCACGACGACTTGGACTTACGACAACAATGGCAACGTTTTAACCGAAACCGACAGCCTTGGTCGGGTCACTCGTTCCTCTTACGACGACAACAACCGTTTGCTGACGGAAACGGACCCCCTGGGGAATACGACAACCTATGACTACGATGAACGCGGTAATTTACTCTCAACGACAGATGCACTAGGCAATGTTACGAAGTTTGAGTACGACCATCGTGGACAGTTACGGTTCTTGAGCGATGCTGAAGACAATCCCACTGAGTTCGAGTACGACAATAAAGGTAACGTTCGTCAGGTCACCGACGCCCTCGACGGAGAAACCGTTTACCGCTACAATCCCAGCGGCTTGAGAACGGAAGAAACCCAAACCGTCACCACACCAGACGGCATCGAAGACGTCGTCACCCAATGGCATTACGACGCCGAAGGTCGCCTTAACTATCATCTCGATGCCGAAGACCAGCGCACGGACTACCAATACGACGATAACGGCAATCAAATCGCCGTCACCGACCCCCGAGGCACCACCACCCACTCAATCTACGACGCCAAAAACCAACCCGTCGAAACCATTTATCCCGACGACACCCCCGATACCCTTGACGACAACCCCCGCAGCATTACCGTCT
>SIHH01000204.1 GCA_004299065.1 Phormidium sp. SL48-SHIP
GAGAAACCCCAGCTTATGAAACTCGCCAAAATGCTCTACAAAGTCGCCCAAGCCTGATAAAGCCCCCACGTCTATCCATCCCCTCCTGGGAGGGGTAGGGGTGGGTTCTCCGGCGTTCCCTGTTCCCAGTTCCGGTGTTCCCTCTTTATGACCCCCATCACCCTGACCGTTAACGGTGAATCGAAACAGTGCCAGCCTGGGCGATCGCTGCCCCAATTCTTAGAAGAAATTGGCTTAAATCCTCGCCTAATTGCTGTTGAATATAATGGCGAAATTCTCCATCGTCAATATTGGGAAAATACCCAAATTCAAGAGGGAGATAAACTCGAAATTGTCACCATTGTGGGTGGGGGTTGATAATAGTCAACCGTTGCTCGTGACTGGGCTGGAGCCACGTTAAACCCTTGGCCCGAGTGCGGGCGGCAGAGCCGCCCAGAGTGCGTGTCACGGCAGAGCCATGACACGAGGAGGGGGAGTGCGTGTCACGGCAGAGCCATGACACGAGGAGGGAGGATACAAAATTGTAGGGGCGAAAAATTTTTCGCCCTAATTACAAATACTGCCCCGTATGGGATTCAGCCACCGTTGCCACCATTTCCGGGGTTCCGACCGCCACAACTTCGCCGCCTTTATTTCCTCCTTCTGGACCTAAATCAATCAACCAATCCGCCGAACGAATCACATCCAAATTATGCTCAATCACTAAAATGGAATTGCCCTTATCCACTAAACGTTGCATCACATTCAGCAACTGATGCACATCATAAAATGAGAGTCCCGTCGTCGGTTCATCAATCAAATATAAGGTTTTTCCTGTAGCGCGGCGGGATAACTCCGAGGCTAACTTCACCCGTTGCGCCTCACCACCTGAAAGCGTTGGCGCAGGCTGTCCGAGGTGAATATACCCCAACCCCACATCCAACAGCGTTTGCAGACGACTGGCGGCGCGAGGGATGTTTTCAAAGACCCCTAACGCTTCCTCAACAGTCATATTCAGGACATCGGCGATGGAATGTCCCTTATAGTGAACTTGTAGGGTTTCTCGGTTATATCGCGCCCCTTTACAGATATCACATTGTACATACACATCGGGGAGGAAATTCATGGAAATGATGTTCACCCCCTGACCGCCGCAAGCTTCACAGCGTCCCCCTTTGACGTTAAAGGAAAACCGCCCCGGTTTATAGCCTCGTGCTTTGGCTTCGACGGTTTCAGCAAACACTTGACGGATACTATCAAAAATCCCCGTATAGGTGGCGGGATTAGACCGGGGAGTTCGTCCAATTGGCGATTGGTCAATGACAATGACTTTGTCAACAATGTCTTTAATTTCTTTCTTTTTACTTCCCTTGACTTGCAAGGTTTTCAACCCTTGCGGCATGGGAATTTTTCGGGTTAAATGATGTTGGAGTGCTGGATAAAACAGGTCATTGACTAATGTGGATTTCCCGGAACCTGATACACCCGTAACGCAAACTAATTTCCCTAAAGGAATGTCGATATCGATATGTTTAAGATTGTTGCGATGAGCATTTTTAAGTTGTAAAACGCGACCATTTCCGGGGCGACGTTCTTCGGGAATTTCAATGGCCCGTCGCCCGGATAAATACGCGCCAGTCATGGACTTTTCTGCGGTCAGAAGCGTTTTTAAGTCCCCTTGGGCGACAATTTCGCCGCCGTGGACGCCTGCGCCGGGACCAATATCGACGAGGTGATCGGCGCTGCGGATGGTATCTTCGTCATGTTCAACGACAATCAGGGTGTTGCCTAAATCGCGTAATTTGCTTAGGGTTTGCAATAAACGTCCGTTGTCCCGTTGGTGTAACCCGATGCTGGGTTCGTCGAGAACGTACAGCACGCCGGTTAAGCCGGACCCGATTTGAGTCGCGAGACGGATGCGTTGGGCTTCTCCCCCGGAGAGACTGGTGGCGGAGCGATCGAGGGTGAGATAATCGAGGCCGACGTCGAGGAGGAATTGCAGGCGATCGCGAATTTCGCGTAACACCAGTTCGGCGATTTGCGCTTGACGGGGACTCAGTTCCATCTGAGACAGGCGCGTTAAGCACTCGTCAATGGCGACGCCGGTGAGATCGCTGATGTGATATTGACCGATGCGAACGGCGAGGGATTCGGGTTTGAGGCGCTTTCCGCTACAGACATCGCAAACTTTATCAATTAGGTATTGTTCGAGTTTGTCTTTGATTGGGTCGGAAGATGTGTCTTCGTATTGGCGTTGCAACATGGCCAAGACGCCGGAAAAGTGGCGGTAGTAGCCTCGATTCTCTTGATAGCGCGAATCGGTTTCAATCCAAATCGGTTCGCTGGCCCCGTAGAGGAGGATCTGTTGTTGCTCGGCGCTGAGTTGGTTCCAGGGGGTGCTAATCTCGAAGCCAAAGGCTTGGCCGACGCTGAAGAGGACTGAGAGATAGTAGCTATTGTCTTTGTCGGACCAGGGGGCGATCGCACTGTATACGGGGGCGTTCGGGTCGGGAATGACCCGTTCTGGGGCGAAGGTGCGAGAACTTCCTAAACCGTGACAGGCGGGACAGGCCCCGTAGGGAGAGTTGAAGGAAAACAGACGGGGGGAGAGTTCTTCCATGACCGCGCCATGTTCGGGACAGGCGAAGTTTTCCGAGAAAATCATCTCCTGGGGACGCTCTTCGTCGGGGAGTTGGGCGGAAATCAGAACCACGCCATCGGCTTGTTTCAAGGCGGTGGCGAGGGAGTCGGTGAGCCGTTCTTGCAGTCCGGGTTTACAGATGAGGCGATCGACGACAATCTCAATGTCATGGACGTGGTTTTTGTCGAGTTCGATGTGATCCGAGAGATCTCGCACCTCGCCATTGATGCGAACTCGGACGAAGCCTTGGGAGGCCAGGCTAGAGAGGAGTTTTTTGTGGGTTCCCTTTTTTCCTCGGATGATGGGGGCGAGAATTTGGAATTTGGTCCGTTCGGGGAGATCGAGGACGCGATCGCACATGACATCAATGGTCTGAGGCGCGATGGAGCGATCGCAATGGGGACAGTGGGGTTCACCGGCTCGTCCAAACAGCAGTCGCAGATAGTCGTAAATCTCGGTGACGGTTCCCACCGTTGAGCGGGGGTTGTGGGAGGTGGATTTCTGATCGATGGAGATGGCGGGACTGAGTCCTTCGATAGACTCGACATCGGGTTTATCGAGTTGTCCGAGGAACTGACGAGCGTACGCACTGAGGGATTCGATGTAGCGCCGTTGTCCCTCGGCGAAGATGGTATCGAAGGCCAGGGACGACTTCCCGGACCCGGAAACCCCGGTAAAGACGATTAACTGGTTGCGGGGAAGGTCGAGATCAATCTGTTTGAGGTTATGTTGACGCGCTCCCCGGATGCGGATGACATCCTCAAGTTTGGGGGAGAGTGTGTTCTCTGTGGAGTTGGGGAGAGAGTCCCGAGATTTGACGCGCCGTGCCATACCGACCTTTGATACAACCCTTAACAGTTTACGGCAAGTCCTTGCCCGATGGAGCAATCTTCGCCATTTTGCCTAGGGCCGCTGTCTCTCTACAATTAGGGAATAATTGCTTTTCAATACCTATGACTCTGACTTGCAACCAACTTCTGGAGACCTATCCTGACCTCTGGCGGGATGCAACCCGTCATCCCTTTCTCGATCGCTGTCAAGCGGGAACCATTGAACCACAACAGTTTAATACTTGGCTAACTCAAGATTATCTGTTTGTGACGGAGTTCACCCGCTTTCTGGCGAATACCTTAGCTGCGGCCCCTGTGGCTCATTTTGATGTCTTGTTGGGGGGATTGAACGCCATTCGGGATGAGTTAGCCTGGTTTCGTGATAAAGCTCAGGAACGCCAGTTGAGCCTAGACAGTGCGCCTCAAGCCACCTGTGAGGCCTATTGTCAGTTAATGGCCAGTTGGTCGGTTCAACCCTATGCGGTGCAAGCCACGGCGTTATGGGCTATTGAACTCGCCTATAATCAGGGCTGGCAACTGCCCGGTGTGATGGTTTCGCCCTATGATGAGTTTGCCCAACGCTGGGGAAATCCGGGATTTACCGAATATGTTAAACAACTCGAAGCGCAAGCCAACGAACGCTTAGCAGGGGCATCAGAGGATGTTCAAGGTCAAGCGGAGGCGGTTTTTCAAGCGGTTGCCCGTCAGGAGAATGCTTTTTGGCAGATGGCATTTATTCAGGGTTGTTGATGCGATCGCCCCGAGAAAAATAACCCACCTTTTCGATGTAAATTGTCCTGATTGTCCAGAAGTTGTGTAGACTGACGACGAATAGCTCGACGTTAACTCACCGATCCTTTTGGGCGATACTCATGAAATTTGTCTGTTTGCTGTGGGTGGGAGGGATGGGGGTGGGAGCCGCGATCGCCGCTGGAGTGGGAGCGTCTGAGGCCATGGCCCAAACGATTCCGCCGCAATCGCCGCCGTTACCCTCACTTCCTGATCGCCTTCCCCCGCCGAGTCCTGATATTCTGGTTCCACCGCTACAGACTCCGGCGCAGAGGGACGACCCCGCTGAGGAGATCCCCGAGATTTGGGTTCGCAAGATTGAGGTGTTGGGAAATACGGTGTTTTCGGCGGCGGAGTTGGCGGAGTTGACGGCGGACTATGAGGGGCGATCGCTGGTATTTGAAGATTTAATCAACTTACGCACGGCGCTGACGGATTTCTATGTCGCCAATGGCTATACGACCTCGGGAGCGTTTATTCCGCCTCAGGATGTCACCGATGGGGTGGTCCAGGTGCAGGTGGTGGAGGGACGCTTAGATCGGTTAACCATTACGGGGGTGAGTCGCTTGTCGGAAGCGTTTATTCGTCATCGCCTAGAACAAGCCAGTGAGCCTCCCTTGAGTTTACCCGCTTTAGAACAGGCCCTACAACTGTTGCAACAAGACCCGGCGATCGCTTCGGTGCGGGCCGAGTTGATGGCGGGACGCGGACCGGGGTTGAGTGACTTACAGCTAACTGTGACCGAGGCGTTTCCGGTGGAGGGACGGGTCCAGTTGGCTAATCGTACTTCTCCCAATGTGGGATCTCTGCGTCCTTCACTTGAGGTAGAGGTTCACAGTCCTTTGGGAATTGGTGATTCTCTGTTGGGGGAGTTTGGAATGACAGAAGGGGTGCGAGAGGGGTTTGTCCGCTATGAGGTGCCGCTGAACCCCGAGAATACCCGGTTATCGTTATCTTATCAGCGGGGGCGATCGCGGGTGGTGGAGGAGCCGTTTGAGGCCCTAGAGATTCGCTCAACGGATGAAGATTGGCGCTTGGGTGTTTCTCATCCCCTTTGGGAAACCTCGAATGATGTGTTTCGGGTGGGGATGTCGTTGGGGTTACAGCGATCGCGGACGTTTTTGTTTGATGACGAGCCGTTTTCCTTTTCCGAAGGACCTGAAGATGGGCGCTCGAATTTAACGGTGTTACAACTGACGCAAGAGTGGTCCTCTCGCTCTCCGGCGGAGGTCGTGGCGGCGCGATCGCAGTTTAGTGTCGGACTCGATGCGTTCGATGCAACCCGTCATGAAACCGGGCCGGATGGGGTGTTTTTCGCCTGGTTGGGACAGTTTCAATGGGTGCGATCGCTGGCCCCCGATACGCTCTTGATTACGCGCATGGCGGCTCAACTCGCGGCGGACCCCTTGCTTCCAATTTCCCAGTTTAGTTTGGGGGGACCCGATACGGTTCGCGGCTATTTGCAAAATCAACGGGTTGGGGATAGTGGGGTGATGGCGTCTCTGGAGTTTCGCTATCCCTTAGTTCAAGATCCCGGAGGGTTGGGAATTGTACAGATTGCACCGTTTTTGGATGTGGGGACGGTGTGGAATTTGGGAGGCGATCGTGAGATTGCGGATCCGCAAACCTTGGTGGGAACGGGAGTGGGGTTACGCTGGGAGATGTCCCCGGATTTTTCGGCGACGTTGGATTGGGGGATTCCTTTGGTGGATGTGGGCGATCGTGGGGAGTCGTTGCAAGGAAATGGTGTGTATTTCTCCATTGAATATCGTCCCTTTTGAGAAACGAATGGCTGCTGCTTGGGGATTGACTGGATGTTTTTTATTTAAAGAAAGGAAGAGAAATTATGGCACTATCACAACGGTTTACTGAGGCCTTAGTTTGGGCGACAGAACTCCATCAAACTCAGGTTCGCAAGGGATCGGGGATTCCCTATATTGCTCATCTGTTGGGAGTTACCAGTGAGGCGTTAGAGTATGGGGCCACGGAAGATGAGGCGATCGCGGCCCTACTCCATGATGCCATTGAAGACTGTGGCGGCCGGGCGATCGCCGTGGAAATCCGCCGCCGTTTCGGGGACAGCGTCGCCGAAATCGTCGAAGGCTGTACCGACGCGGACAGCACCCCTAAACCCCCTTGGCGAGAGCGTAAAGCGGCTTATATTGCTCATCTACGAACGGCCTCCCCTTCGGTGCGTCTCGTTTCAGCGGCGGATAAACTCTATAATGCTCGTTCGATTATTAAAGATTATCGCTTAGTTGGGGAGGAGATTTGGCAGCGGTTTACCGGAGGACGAGAGGGCAGTTTATGGTACTATCGCGCCGTGGTTGATACGTTGACGGCGATCGAGGATCGTGCCATTGTTCAGGAGTTAGAGCGGGTTGTGCAGGAGTTAGAGACCTTAACCGGTCACTCCTGAGTTTTTGGGTTTGTTGCGTTCTGGAACATATCCGAGGATTTTGTCCAGATGTCGTGCTGACATGGATATAAAAAATGGATTATAATACCGGACGAGGTGGGGTTCTGGACTCTCAGCACCCCATTCCTTGGTTCATATTGCTTAACGTTGAATCATGAGTCAACAGCGTCAGAAAGATTTAGAGGAAATTCTAGGGTTGTGGTACAAAAAATTAGCATTTTTCGAGAAAAAACTGCCTCTTGTCGATGGATTACAGCAAGAGTTGGTAATTCAAGAAAAGATTAAAGAATCGAATTCAAAAATATCTCAATATGAAACAGAGTATTGGGACATTATGACCCAGGATGCTATCTTTGTTTTTGATAATGATGAGCAAGAAGCGGAGGAATCCCTACAAGATATAACAGTTGCTGTGCAGCAAGTTGAGGCAACTAATCTGTCGCCGGAAGTTGTGGAAGTCGTAAAGGAAATTCGCGACAGACTGAATACGCCTAAGGAACCGGCATCAGCCAAGTTAAAAGCGACTCTGCCTTTAATTCCAAGCATTTTATCTTATGAAATCGAACTAAACACCAGCCAGATTATTCATAAAGTCTTGGAGAAAGTTCG
>SIHH01000205.1 GCA_004299065.1 Phormidium sp. SL48-SHIP
ATGAAGCCGGTTGTTGGGTTTGGGAGAGGCTGAAGACTGTACGGCGTGACTGGCGGCGGATGCACTGAGGAACGCGAATGAAGCTAAGATTGCAATTTTGAATGAGGGTTTCATCGGGGTTAATTTCTGAGTAATCTGATTGTGAGGGTTGCGATGTTTCCAGGGGAATGACTGACCCTGCACTCGTCTAGCTTAATCCTAGGTTAGAGGATCAATATGACCCAACTATGACTCTCGATTAGCTGTCCGTCGTTGGTTTGGCTGTCGTCAGGGGAATAAAGATGTGGACATGAGTCCCTTCTCCTGATACAGAGTCTATCGTAATGTCACCTTGATGACGATGGAGGATTTGGTAGCTAATTGCTAATCCCAGTCCCGTTCCCTGACCCACAGCTTTGGTGGTAAAAAATGGGTTGAAAATCTTATCTTTTATGGTTTCATCAATACCAACTCCGGTATCTTTGACATCAATAGTAACACCACTGGGTTTCGATTCTTCGCAATCAGAATAATCAGTTGCAATGGTTATAGTTCCAAGTTCTTGTGATTCTTTGATAGCATCGACAGCGTTGCTGAGTACATTCATAAAAACTTGATTGATTTCACCCGCAAAACATTCAATTTTTGGTAAATCTCCATAGTGTTTTTCGATTGTAATGTCGCTGAGTTTATGTCCAAGAATCAGTAAGGAATCTTCAATACCTTGATGAATATCAATTGTTTTTTGGTCGGATTCATCTAGGCGAGAAAAACTCCGCAGGGATTTGACAATATCCCGGATTCGCTCACTTCCATTGTGCATCGAGATAAAGAGTTTATCGGAGTCTTCTTCAATAAACTCTAAGTCAAGCTCTTCTAGGCGATCGCGTACTGTTGTGGGCAAATCTTCCTGACTCAATAACTCTTTCAAGGATTCTAATAGTTCATCCTGGCTCTCTTTAAGGTGAAACAAGTTTCCATGAATAAAACTAATAGGATTATTGATTTCATGCGCAATCCCTGCAACCATTTGCCCCAAACTAGACATTTTTTCACTATGAATTAAGCTAGATTGGGTTTGTTTGAGCTTATCTAAGGTCGTTGAAAGCTCTTTGGCTTGCTTGTTGGATAATTTAGCACTTTCGAGGAGTCGTAGTTCACGATTTTTGAGCTCGTTATCAAGGTTAAAGAATAAGTAAAGTGCTAAAAAACCACTTAAAATCCCCACACTCGCCTCGATGAAAATCGCTATCTCAATAAAGTCTTCTCGCTCTTTTGAGTCCAGTTGTCGTTGTTCAAGTAATCGTTCTTCTTCTCTAACAAAAACGGCAATTTCTGCTCGGGCCTCATCCATTAGATGCTTTCCACGAACCATTCGACGAATTTCTGAGGTTTCTAAGACTTCCTCGGTTTGACTATCGATTTGATAGAGTTTGTCTCTAAAAAAGTTGATTGTTTCCCGTGCGACTTCTTGGATAATACGAACTTGAGCCAGTTGTCGTTCATTGTCTTCGACTAAAGTTTCCATGTTATACAGGGTTTGTGGAATTTCGAAAATCACCTGTTGATAGGGTTCTAAAAACTGAAGTTGACGGGTGATTTCATAGCCACGAATCCCGGTTTCGGCATTTAAAAGCTGTATCAAAAGCTGATTGGCTTCATAGCGGACTTGCTGAGTATGCTCAACATATTCTTGAGCATCAACGGCGGTGTCTTTGATCCAGCTAAAGGCAATGAGCGTAATAATTAAACAGGTTATGGGTATGCCAATAATCAGGGTTCCTCTTTGACGAAATGATAGATTGTTCCAGTAAGAAAAGAGATTTGTCAATTGAAGTTGTAACATGGTAAACATATTTACTGAGGTCAACCAAGCTGGTTATTCTAGGATTGGATGACGGGAAATCGAACCCTGATGATGTGATAAATATGTGCTGACTGAGGTTTTAAGTTTGGTTTTAGCTGGTCTGTTAGCAGCCTAAAATTTGGACTAGGTATGATGTCAAGACTCGATGGAAATATGCTGCTATTTGCCAAGATTTGCCGAGATTGAAAGAGGTTGAACATTAAAAGCAGTGGGAGGCGGAAATATTAGCCGTATGGGTTTGTAGGCTTTGCAGGAACTGTTCTAATTGCTGGATTTGAGCGAGGTTGAGGCGGTAATAGATCCAGCGGCCATCCTGTCGAGGATGCACCAGTTGCGCATCTTTTAAGACTTTGAGATGAAAGGAGAGTTTGGACTGGGGGGTATCGAGGCGATCGCATAAGTCACAGACGCAGAGTTCGCGATCGCACAACTGTTCAATAATTTGTAAGCGCAAGGGATCACTCAAGGCCCGAAATCCTAAGATGAGCTGATCCGATGACTTTGCCAGTGACGACTTCATGGAAATACCGTTAGAATAAACAGGACTAACTCAATTCTATACTAATTTTAAAACGTCGTCAGATGATGGAGACCCGTTTCAGGATTTAAGGATGATTGACTACATTGAAAAGGTGGCGACAGCCTGGTTTGTGGGTTTTTTCCCTCTGGCAGAAATCTACGTCGCGGTTCCCTTGGCCATGGCCCTTGGTTTGGATTCTCTGTCGTCAGTTCTCTGGCCAGTGTTCGGCAATTTTTCCCCGGTGTTGCTCATCGAATTTCTCTATGAGCAATTGCTTCGTTTCCCTCGCATCCGTAAGGGGTTCAAGCGTCTGCGATCAGAGCGAGTCATCCGCTATCTCGACCGTTGGGGAGGCTGGTTCGTGTTTATTATGACACCTTGGACGGGGGTTTGGGCCATGGCTATCACCCTTAAATTTTTGGGTATGAAACGCCGGCCACTACTCGTCACCACATTTATCAGTATCTTCGTCTATGCGGTTGTCCTTCTTGTCTTAGTCGACGTCGGAGTCGACGTGTTTACCTAGAGAGATCGTCAGGCTGATAGATCGTTGAGTCGGGGTTGACAACTTGACAACTTGACCTGTATTATAAGCATGGTGGAAAAGGTGCGCCCAAAAAAAAGGGTTAAATCATCCCGTGAGTTCTTCCGTTGAGCCTAACTCCGCGTCTGAGACATCGCCACATCCCCTCGTCACGGTTTGCATTCCCACCTATAATGGTGAGAAATTTTTAAGCGAGGCTTTAGCCAGTGTATCTGAGCAAACCTATCCTAACTTAGAAATTCTCCTATCCGACGACAGTTCTGAGGATGGAACCCTAGACCAATTAAAAGCCTTTGCGGCCACATCTCCTCATCTCTGTCGCATTTACCACAACCCCCAACGGGGAATGGTGAACAATTGGAATTTTTGCATCCAACAGGCCAGGGGAGTGTATCTCAAATTCCTCTTTCAAGACGATCGCCTAGACCCTGATTGTATTCGCAAACTGGTCAACTTGGCGCAAACCGATGCTGATTTAGGCTTGGTGTTTTGTGCGCGTCGGCTTGAGTTATGGGATTCGTCTCCTGAAAGTCTCCCCAAAACTCCTATTTTGCAAATTCTTTGGACATACTGTCGGGAGATTCATCGTGGCTGGAGTCAGTTACAGGCTTGCCAACGGGGAACAACGCTCTTAGCCGATTCCCAATTGTGGAGGTTTCCCCTCAACAAAATTGGTGAACCGACGGCGGTGTTGTTGCGTAAATCAGCGGTGGAGGCGGTGGGAGGGTTTGATGCAGATTTATCGCAGTTGGTGGATGTGGAATTGTGGTGGCGGTTGTTGGCGACGGGTTCCGTGGGATTTGTTGAGGAACCCCTGGCGGTGTTTCGTCTCCATCCTGGACAACAAACGGTGAAAAATGCGGCGGAGGGGAGGTTTGATGAAGGGCGATTCTTGCTCAAGATTGCCCAAAATCCCATCTTTGCTGAGGAAATTCGACAACAAGCCACATGGCATTGGTTGCAACGGGAAGATTGGCGATGTCGGGATTGGCGATCGCATCTGCAAGAGATTCCCCCTTCGTTGTGGCCTCATTGGTTGCAACAGATGTTATCGCAAACGCCCCAATGGCGCGATCGCGGCGACGCCAAAACCTATACTCAGGGACTGATGGCTATCTCCGACTATCTCCTGTCCCGGATTCAAGACCAGCCGCAACAATGGCTAGAGGCGGCGAAGGTCTATTCCTTGCAGGTGAGTCTGTCGCCTACCTATTATTGTGACCTGCCTTTAGACGAACTCCTACAGCAGCGGCGGCAAATCTTACAATTCTTTCTCCAATCCCAGGGATATCAGCTCGATTGGCAGTTTTCCCCGCAAAACTCCGGAAAAATGGGAGTTTATCTGGACACCTATCCCAGCCATCTCCCGGAAACCGGCAAAACCCTCTATTCGCCACAACCACCGCCGAAATTCTGGACTGGCGGGGATTGGATTCAGTTACCGGCGGACTTACGGGGACAAATCCAACGGCTGCGAGAGGAAAATTTAGACGAGTTGCAATTCTGGGGAGACTCAGTGGGCGACATTGGGGCGATCGCCTTCTTGGAGTTACATCAGTTAGCCCGCTCTCAGAGGACGTTTGGGGACTTACCGCTGTGGGAAACCTCTGACGAAACGGCTTTTTTGCATATAAGTCTGACCCCTAGCATTTACCCTACCACGACTGCCCATTTAGGTCAAGCCCCAGACCGAGAAATTTTAGACGTTAAGCAACGACTGGATCTCGCCTCAGCAACCGTCATTTTTGTCAGTGTCGTTTCTCCCGATGATTTAACCGTTGAATTGCGAGAAACTTGGGCGAGTATCATCCAATCTTGTCCTCAATCTTTGTTCGTTCTCTTGTTATCGCAAAACGATGAACAGTCGAGGCTGGGGATTTCTAGCCGCGATCGCCTCACCGAAACCTGGGCAAAATTCGACCTTTCTCGTCAACAGTTAATCATCCTGAATCCCGTGGATTGGCAACAGCAACCGCTTTGGTGGGATATGGGAGATATCTATTTAGATACATTTCCCGTCAACTCGCCGCAACTTGTCGAGATGGCCCTGAACAAAAATCAGGTTCCTGTCTTGTATTCCGGCAAAACTCGGCGATCGCAAATGAGCGTGAAACGCTTTTCCGGGACCATTCCCCCAGACGCGATCGCCCACCAAGACTCAGACTACATCCAACTCGCTCAAAAATTGGCAACCGATCTAGAATTTCGTCAAGAGATTTTAAGAAAACTTAAACTTGCCCAAAATCCCCGTCAGCCCTCCCGAGATTCCTTGTGCTAGAATCTGCCCTAACGCCTCTCACCCCTGGATTCAGCCATGTCTCCCAAAATTTCCCTCATCCTTAATAGTTACAATCCCTCCCACTATCTCAAAGCGGCCATCGAGAGTGTTTTGCAACAAACCTACCCCGATTTTGAACTCTTAATTTGGGATGACGGGTCCAGCGACGATTCCTTGGACATCGCGCGATCGCTCGCCGCCAACGATGAACGAGTGCGCGTCATCGCCGCCTCTCACCGAGGTCGGGGAGAAGCCCTCAAAGCCGCAATTTCGGCCACAACCGGGGATTATCTCGGCTGGATTGACCGTGACGATGTGTTAACGGCCAACGCCTTGCAACGAACCGCCGCCATCCTCGATGAAAACCCCCAGGTGGGAATGGTTTACAGCGACTATCTCGACATCGATAGTCAGGGAACCCCGCTCGGTTTAGGCTATCGCTGTCGTATTCCCTACAGCCGCGATCGCCTCCTCACCGACTTTATCACCTTTCACTTCCGCCTTATCCGCCGAGACATCTACAACCAAGCCGGAGGAATCGACCCCGCCTTCGAATACGCCGAAGACTACGATCTCTGTTTACGGATATCAGAACTCACCGAGATCTACCATCTTCGTGAACCCCTCTATCACTACCGCCACCATCCAGACAACGCCTCTCGGTCCCAAGCCAGTTTACAACAGGCGCGATCGCAATGTGCCATCAACAACGCCCTCCGTCGTCGCGGCCTACAAGATACCCTACAACTGCAAGTCCAAGAAGGACGATTTATCCTCAAACCTCGCCCCACCGCCTCTCGCAGCCGTGTCGCCGCCGTACTCGCCTCCCTTTCCCTTCCCCTAATTCCCCTCAACGCCACCGCCACCCCCACCCCCAGCGAATCCGGAAAAGCCATCATCCAAACCGCCAGTCAGGGCGTTTCCCAAGCTAACCCCCCCAGCGTTGACGCCGCAAAAGACGACATCCAGCCGCAACCCGACATCCAGCCGCAACAGACTCAACCCGACTGGGAACTGTTGAAACAAGACGAACCCCCCATTCCCCCCCTTCACCGCCACGAACAAGTTGGCGAAGGCTATGGTTACAGCGAACCCGCCGCCGGCTATGGCTATCAACAACGAAATGGTCCTCCCACACCGCCTCCAGTTCGTCCATTTATCCGTCCCCGTTCCAAAATGATTCGCCCACAACTGACTCCTGACGGTAATATCAGTTTTGAGCGTTCCGTTGAACGTCCCGTTGAACGTCCCACCGAGGACGGGGAACGGTAATCTAACATTAACGAATCGAATCTCTCGGTTTTTTCAACATCCTCAATCGACCGTTTCGAGTTGTCTGCGGCTGTCTAGCAATTTATGGAGTTCAATGGTTCCCTTAAACGATGAAAATCCGATTCAAATTACCCCAGTTGTCACCTATGTCTTAATTGTTGCCAACATTCTCATTTTCCTCTACGAATTGCGTCTCGGAACCCCCGGACTTCAGGCATTTTTACAAGACTTTGCCTTTATTCCCGGTCAACTCTCCGAGAGTCTGCAAGGAGCAGCCACCGGAGATTTAATCCCTGAACCCTTAACCCTCGTCACCTCGCAATTCTTGCATGGAAGTATCCTCCATGTCGTCTTCAATATGCTGTATCTCTGGATTTTCGGCAACAATATTGAAGAAGAAATGGGATCCGTCCGCTATCTGATTTTCTATCTTCTCTGTGGGGTTCTCGCCTCTCTTGCTCAATATGTATTTGATGCAGATTCAATGATTCCGACGTTGGGGGCGAGTGGTGCGATCGCAGGAATTATGGGAGCCTATATTTTTCGCTTCCCCCAAGCTCGAATTGTCACCTTAATTCCCCTCGGATTTTTCTGGTTTACCATCCGAGTTCCGGCGATTTTCTTCCTCGGATTTTGGTTTTTACAACAAGCCTTTAACAGTGTTTCCAGCCTAGAAGCCCAAGTTAATTCTGGCGGAATGGAAAGCGGTATCGCCTACTGGGCTCACGCCGGAGGCTTCATCTTTGGAGCGTTGTTAGGTCCATTTTTTGGACTCTTCTCCCGCCGTGACTAACAGCCGACGGC
>SIHH01000206.1 GCA_004299065.1 Phormidium sp. SL48-SHIP
AAAAAAGAGAAAGAGGGCTAACCCCGACAACCTTCTATCCCTGTTGGAAGCCGGCGGTTATGCCCTCTGTAAACCTTGCGTAAATCTACATAGAGTATAACACCCCTTTTTGAAGTTGTCACCACTTTTTCAGTGTTTTTACAGAAAAAAGTGTAGTCAGACAGATAAGATAGGACGATTTAACAAGCGTAAACCTTTATTTATCAGGGGTTTTGCTGTTTTTGTTCGTGTATTTTGAATTGTCCATTATTCAACATCCTAGACTCGATTGAGGGCCTTTCCCCCGTCGCGGGACGGTCGTTTCTCTGGAACTTGAGGTAGCTGAATCACAAATACACTCCCTTGGCCCACCTCGGAGGTGCAGTACAAGTGTCCCTTGTGGTTCTGGGTCACAATCTGATAACTCGTTGACAGTCCCATCCCAGTTCCGGTTCCAATGGGTTTAGTGGTAAAGAAGGGATTAAAGATTTTAGAGCGAACCTCTGGACTCATCCCAGTTCCATTATCTTGAATACTAATGGACACCATCCCGTTTTCGAGGCGTGTTCGCAGTCTCAGAGAGCCTTGACAGTCAGATTGAGTCTCTACGGGGAGACGGTTCCGCTTTTCTTCAATGGCGTCAATCCCATTGATGAGGATATTCATAAAGACTTGATTGAGTAAGCCACTGTAACAGGCAATTTTGGGTAAATCTCCATAGTCTTTGAACACTTGAATGGCTGGGGTTCCACCTCGGCCATTGAGGCGATTTTGCAGAATTAGTAGGGTACTTTCAAGGTTATCGTGGAGATTGACGGCTTTGAAGTCTGATTCATCGAGGCGGGAGAAGGTTCGCAAGGATTTGACGATATCTCGGATACGCTCGGCCCCGAGTTTCATCGAGTTAATGGTTTTGGGACAATCGTCAATAATAAAGTCTAGGTCAATCTCGGCGATACAGTCGGCGATCGCCGGCTCGGATGTACCATAGTTCTGTTGGTAAACATCAACAAGCTGTAACAAGTCTTGGGTGTAGTCCGCGATATGGGTTAAGTTGCCATAAATGAAACTGACGGGATTATTGATTTCATGAGCGACACCGCCAACTAACTGTCCTAAACTGGACATTTTTTCAGCTTGAATCAGTTGGACTTGAGTTTCTTGTAAGTCTCGATAGGCTTGTTCGAGTTCTTGGGTTTTCTGTTGAGATTCGGTGTAGAGTTGAGCTTGTTGGATGGCGATCGCCACCTGATTGGCGATATTTTTTAACAAGTCAATTTCATCGGTTCCCCAGGGGCGATCGCTATCAATTCGTCCCATTTCAAACCCACCAATTTGACCCGATCCCGTATGAACTGGCAAAGCGAGATAGAGCTTAATTCCGGCATCCTGACAAAATTTAGTTAATGCCTCATCTTGGGATGTATTGACATCTAACGTATAGAGGCAATCATCGAGAATATGCTCAAATAACGTCGGGAACTCCTCCCACGGATAGGAACCCAGCCAACTCGGGATAGACGCATCTTTGCGTTCATTCACGACTTGCCAGATCGGCGGCGTTGATTGAGGATTGTACCAGCCAAAGGTACAGATATCGACTTCAAGTTCAGCGGCGATCGCATTCACCGCATTTTGTAGAATCGTATTGAGATCCAAAGAATTGCGAATTTCATCACTAATCGCATTCAACAGTTGGGTGCGACTCACCAACGCTTGCAGTGTTGCTTCCGTCTCCAAGCGAGCCGTAATATCCCGAGCCGCCGCATAAATCAAATCACCATGAGGAGCCGCCAGCCACTCAATTGAATGATAATTCCCCTGTTTATCCCGATAACGGTTCACAAAACGATTCACATCACTGAAGTTCCCTAAATCGGATATAGCCGCCAACGTTGGTGCAACATCGTCAGGATGGACAAATCCCAAAAAAGGCTGTCCTTCGAGTTCATTTAAGCCGTAACCTAACGTTGTCTCCCAAGCTCGATTCAGACGACGGAAATTGCCATCGAGATCCGCAATACAAAGGAGATCCAACCCGACTGTAAAAAATCGCTCCAGTTCGAGTTCCGCCAGTTTGCGATCGCTGATATCCATCACCGTTCCAAACATCCGCAACACTTGGCCATCCTGAGACTCTAACTGAACTCGACTGTTGACATAGCGAATGTCCCCTTGCGGTAAAACAATTGCAATATCAAAGTTTTGCGGTTTTCCAAAACTTGCCTCGGTTAAGCGTTTTTGAAATTCATCTCGATAATCAGGATGAATTTGCTCTAAATGTTCTGAAAAGGTTGGTTCTGAATCCTCCGGACTCATACCAAATATCTCAAATACAGTCTCCGACCAAGTGATTTTTTCCGTGAGCAAATCAAACGACCAGTAACCAATACGAGCGACATCCTGAGCCTGCTGCAATCTTGCCGTTAACTCAGCAAGGATCGTTTCATTGGCTTTACGCTCGGAGATGTCATTAAACAGGCCAATAAAGCGGATTGGGTTCCCCGCTTCATCCCGTTCAATCACCTGTCCCCGAGACAAAATCCATTTGTAACTTCCATCGTTACAGCGTAGGCGATGCTCACTTTCATACGACTGGCTTTCTCCCTGCATATAACAACTCATATCGGCATAAGCCCTAAGTCGGTCATCCGGGTGAAGGCGAGTATCCCAATCCTCTAGGGTGTTGGTTAAATCTTCCGACCGACACCCCAAGAGTTTGGGCCATTCCGCAGAATAACTCACGACATTGGTTTGCAGATTCCACTCCCAAGTTCCCTCACCCACCGCTTGCAGAACAAAGTCTAACTTTGCCTTACTTTCTTGTAGAGCCAGTTCCGCTTCTTTGCGATCATCCATATAACTGGCAATCCCTAAACAGCAGAGGGGAGTCCCATATTGATCCTGTAAGGGTGAGAGGTTGGCACGATGCCAGTAGTAATTCTGATCTTGATGTAAAACTCGGTATTCTAACCCCCCGACCTTTTGACCGTCGAGAGTGGCGTTGAAGGCCGTGACACAGCGATCGAGATCATCGGGGTGAATAAACTTAGCAAAGGGCTGATTGGGTAAATCCGTCAACTCATAGCCCATGACCGTTTTAAAGGTAGGACTGACATAGTTAAACGTCCCGTCGCCGTCGATAATAAACACCATGTCATTGATGTTCTCAATCACATTGCGGAATTTATTTTCACTGGCTTGTAGGGTCAGTTGGCTCACTTTTTTATCCGTGATGTCCCGGATATAGCCATACCAAGTTGTACGACCCTCGCCGTCTCGCTGCGGTGTCGCTTGCCCGAGAAGCCAGAGTTGGCTGCCATTGGGATGATTCACCCGATATTCGCAAGACCAAGGGGTTAGCTGTTCCGCCGATACTTGAATCGATTGGTTGACCCGAGGTAAGTCTTCGGGGTGAACGACCTCGAAGATGCTGTAGCAGTTTTCTTGTACCCGATCCGGGCTAACACCGTAAATATCTTGGACTCCCTCACTGATGTAGGGAAAGTACATCGTTCCATCCGCTTCGAGGCAAAATTGGTAAATGGCCCCAGGGATATTATGGGCGATTTGTTCGAGGCGATATTGAGCCTGGGGAAGGGATGGGGGTAACGCCTGCGGTGCAGGGGTGATGTCCCGTAGAATCACCAGGTGCAGATGAGGCAGCAAGTGGGCCGTGGCGGTATAGTCAACGTCGCGGACTTCGCCATCAACGCGAACCAGCGAGACTCGTCCTTGTTCTTGTCCTTGTTGGAGGAAGCGTCGCCAACGCTGTTCAATGTCAGCATCGAGGCTGGCGGTGTCTGTCAGAAAATCACGAATACAACGGCCGATGATCTGCCCTCGCTTTAGCCCCAGGAGCTTACAGGCCGCTGGGTTAGCATCGATGTAGCCGCCGTTGTCGTCGGCCAGGAGCATCGCATCGAGGGAGGCATTGAAGAGGGCCGCGAAGGGGCGATCGCCGTCCAGGAACGATGGTGACGCGATCGCCGAACCCTTTGGCTCTACGCTCACTGCTGATTCAAGATCACACCTAACTTTGCGCGAAAATAGCATTCAGTTATCCTCGACCACTTCACAGGACTCAACGGACTAGACCCTGCTTAAGTGTATCATTAATACTAGATAAGCGCTATACCCAAAAATGATTAAAATCGATTTTTTATTTAAAAAATAATATAGCTTACAATCCAATAATGGATAAAACCCTTGCTGTGCAGGGATTTTGGTTCTCCGTCTTTGCTAATTTGGAGTAGATGATTTATCGAGCGTAAGAAATTTTTACATCCGATCATCGGTGACAATCATTAAATTATGTGATAATTTACGTGATTTCCACTTATTAGGAATCCGTGTTTTTATGTAGGAAATTGCCGTATAAATACGGAGACAAGCAACCAAGCGCGGAGCGATCGAGGGTCAGGATGCCTCCGGCCTTGAGGTCACTTCCCTACCCCGAGAGATGGTGGTATCGTTGGATAAGTTGATAAATTTCGGTGTCTGTGCTATGAACCAACTTAAATTTCTGATTATTGCCATTCCGGGGCTAGTTGGCAGCTTTATGGTCATTGACTTTGTGCAATACCTCTATAAGTCCTTCAACCCCAACGCTCAACCGGGCCAACAGGCTCACGCCCTAGTTACCGAAGCCATCGACCTCTGTCAGCGGCTCATGGAAGCCGAGCGTCAAGCATTTCAGGCCTATCTCAAATCCCCAGACGTCAACACCCTCAACGCCTGGAAAGAGCGCACCGTGCAACTGCGGGAACTCTACGCCAAAGCGGATTTGCGCTACAAACGCCGGATTGAGAAGTTTGCTTAGGGAGAAGGGAACACCGGAACAGGGAACAGGGAACAGGGAACAGGGAACAGGGGGGAGAAGGCAAGAGGCGTTATCTCGCTTTCATCTCATCTCCTCTCGTTCCCTGGCTCTGCCGGGGAACGCACCCTGGGAGGCTCTGCCTCCCGTCCTCCTGGTTCGATTCCCTAGAGTTTCCGTTCTAACCGTAGCGGGGTTTTATCAGGAAGCTGCCCGATCGCCGCCGTCAAATCAATCCACGATCGCAGCTGATTCAACGAGAACGTCCGACTCATCACCACATAGATCGACGTCTGATCGCAGCCAATCCCAGCCGAAACCACATCCCGCCAGGAACTCCCCGTAATCTCATCCGTAATCACCCATTGCCCATTTTCCCAACTAAAACGCCGCTTCAGTTGATAAGGCGCCGGTTTCTTGCCGGTAATTAACATCTTTTGCAACATACCACGAATCAGATTGGGGAAGAAACGCCCGAAACTGAGCATCACCACCCGCAACAGCATCAGCTTGCACGGAGTCATCTGTTGCTGCTTGGCCCAGCCGAGATTCCCCATCACCGTCATCTCATGCACCTCGATGTCCGTGTCATATTCCCCCACCAGATGTCCCACGGCATTTTTAATTTTGCCCCCAGACTTGACATTTAGAGAAATTTGTGTATCAGATGCCGCCAGTTGACCATCTCGGAACAGTTTAAAGGTTCCCCCTTTGTTGAAGGCGATGTAGAGTTCAACAGTGGCTTCGGTGGGGTTGTTGGCTTTAACCGGCAGTGCGTCGGCTTCCGCGTCTTCGGGAAGCGGTGGTAAGCTAGTGCGACGGTCAATGAGGATTTGCGCTTCTTCGAGGTAGGTGCGGCCCACGCGGCGAGGGGGAAGTTGCGGGCGATCGCCGACAAAATCGCGCCAGGCCAGCAGATAATTCCAGGTATGATGGCCCACAATGTGATCATCGGCGTAACACGGACCCAGTCCGTTAGCCAGTCCTTGCAGAAAGCGATCGTTAATACTCAAAGCTGAAGGCATCCATTGGCCCACCAGTTCAAAGCCGTGAGGAAAGAAATTGTAGGTGTTACGGCTACCATATTCGCCGCCAAAAGTCCCGTCAGGATGGATAAACTGGCCCGCTAACTGTACCGCTCGGCTGAGAGCCTCTCGCAATCGGTCATCGGGCTGCGATCGCACCTGTTGCAAGCGAGCCAAACACCAAATGGTCAGGGTATGATAGCCAGGGTCACAGCCTTCATACTCCTTAAACCAGCCTTCCTCACTTTGCCATTCGAGAACTCGCTCTAAGCGTCGTGACTTAGCCCGAGCCCATTTCGACGGTTGTTGCAACAGTGCCGAAGCCAGTTCTAAACAGAGGACAATCAGGGCCTGATGATTGGTCAGTTGACCACTTTCGTTGTGATGAGAAAGCCAATCGGCCCGTTTTTCAAAAAATTTGAGAACCTTGTAATTGTCCAGTTGCAGAAGTTGATAGCTTTCTAACCCCGCCAGGAGAGAAAATGCCGTGGCCCCCCCAGCTCGTTCAAAGGGGAAATAATCATCACAGGACCCATCTCGGTGGGCGCTGGTGAACATATACATTAACGCCGCTTCCCCCCATTCTCTCAGGATGGGTTTTTGGTAATAGGGGTTTTCGGGAATATCGAGGGAGTAGGCCAACGCTAGGGGATAGACAAACTCCTGAGACATCCCACTGGGAAAGTCGATGATTTTATAATGCCAGAAGTTGCGATCGAAACAGCCGTAGGTGGGGCTATGGGGGTTGCGATCGAGCTGGGTGAGGATTTTCGGCAGTTGGGCCAGGGCCTGTTGGGCGAATTGCTCTTTCATGGCGATTTCGGGGCGATAAAGACGATTTGCTGCTATCTTCGCACAGCCGGGGAAGGATCACCGTTGTATCGATTAAGCGATGGCTTAGCTTTCACAGAGAATCCGTGGCCAGCCGAGTTCCTCACGCCGCATGAAGTGAAACCCAACAAGACCTCGATCTCGGTTGGGTTGAGGCGACGAAACCCAACCGAGACCTAATGGGTCTTCAGGATATACGGTGTGATTTGTTGCATTTGATGCAAAATTGTAGGGGAACCCACCCCTAACCCCTCCCAGGAGGGGATTTTTCGCCCCTACAGCAACGGATGTAATCCGCCATAAATTTTCCTGATCACCCTGAACCCAGAAGACCCGACCTAATTTCTTTCCCTGCTTCAGATTTTCATTCGCGGGGCGGTTGTTGCCTGGGCAAAGCCATTTGACACTCCCCAGCTATCACGGCGTGGGGATTCTTCCTTCAACGATCCGACTTGCCCTGACAGGTTTGCACCAGCCAAAGTAGCGGTCAAATCTCCAGAAGCGTAAGGGTCATCGACCCAAGTTCCGGTATGCCCTACCGTACTTAAGGCAGCATTCAGAA
>SIHH01000207.1 GCA_004299065.1 Phormidium sp. SL48-SHIP
GACAAGCGAGCCTTAATTTGAGCGTGGCGTTCGACTCCCTCAAAACTATAGCGGTTGTAATTATTCCGCTCAATCAACTCCTCCATATAACGAACCCGAGTTCGCGGAGCCGGGTGCGTGGAGAGATAGGGAATCGTCGGACCGCCTCCCTGCTGTTCTCGTAGGGTTTGCATGAAGTTACGCAGGCCATCAGCCGCATAACCGGCACTGTGAATCACCCGAGTGCCAATAATGTCAGACTGGCGTTCATGCTTACGGCTGTAGTCCAAACTCACTAGGGTTCCCAACAAGTTACCGAAGGGAATTTCCCGAGCCAGGTTGGCCAGCAGGTTATTCGTAACCACCCGTTGGAAGCCGTGAGACAGAACCGCGTGACCCACTTCATGGCCGAGTAACCCCGCCAGTTCCGCTTCCGAGTTGGCGGCGAGAATCGCGCCGGTGTTGACGAAGACCTTACCGCCGGGGAGAGCAAAGGCGTTGAGATTCTCGTCATCGACGACGAAAAACTCATAGTCAAACTCATCTCGTCCCATATAACGGGCGACATCTTGGCCTAACTCGTCCACATAGCCGAGAATTTCTGGGTCATTCACCATCCGCAATTCACCTTGTAACTGTTCGGAGATTTGCTCCCCGAGGCGAGATTCCCCGGCCAGCATCAACTGAGCCAGGTTAATGGCCTGAAACACGGTGGAGGTGGTGCGTCCGGTTAAGACCCCCACGGCTAAGCCACCTAAGCCCCGTAGGGCGATGTTTTCCCGGAGGCGACCCCGGAAACTGCTGAGATAATCTTCTGCCAGTTCCGTCATCTCCCCGGCTTGAGGATGGTCGGGGTTGACGATCGCGAACTCCCGAGCCGTAATCGAGGCTTCGAGGCGTTGTCCATCTTCTCGTAGGGTTTCGGCCAGCATTCGGGCCAGTTCATAGGAACCGGGGAAACGAGTGGTGGCCTCTTCGAGGAAGGCGATCGCCTCGTCGGTGTCTCCCTCATCGAGATGGCGTTGAGCAATCAGAGCGTAGGGCGGTGCAAAGCCGGGAGCTTCTTCAAACAGCAGATCTAACGAGGCTTCCACCTGAGACTCGCGATTTTCGGCTAGGCCTTCTTGGACATTATCCCAATAGACGCGACCCGCTGGGGAGAGTTGATCCTCGGTGATGGCGTCGGCGATTTCGAGGGTTCCCTCGGCGGGAAACTCGGGTTTGGCTTGACGATAGAGCCGTTCAGCTTCCCGGAGATTGCCCTGGAGATAGTAGCGGTCCGCCTGAGCCATTAACGCTTCCCGTTCGCTGAGGGAGACGGGCGCTGGGGTGGCTGGGGTGGCGTTGGGATCGGGTTTCTCCTGAGCGGTATTTCTGGCGGTTTCCGTGGCATACACAGCAACTTGATAGTCCCCTCGGCCGCGAGAATCAAAGGCGTTGGCGACAACGCGATAGGTTCCTGTGGCCGGCAGAGTCAGCACCAGTTCTGAGTTGGTATCTCCTGAGGTGCGATCGTCGTTTTCGGCTAAGGGCTGATCGTCGGGGCCGATGAGAATCAGATAGGTGTCAAAATCTGAACTGTCGAGTTGAATGCGAACCTCTTGTCCGGCCTCTCCTGAAAATTCATAGAGATTGTAGCGACTCCCATCTCGCAGCCGGGAACTGCGGTTGGTTAGACGGCCTTGTTCTTGGAGGATGGGCCGTTGGGCCAGTTGGCGATCGCCGCCCCCCTCCAATCCCTTCAGGGACTTGGTCTGTGTCACCTCCACCTCAGGATGGGTTTTGAGGCTAATGGACTTGTGAACGACAAGGTCGCGGCTGAAATCCGCTTGAGCGGCAACAGCTCCCCGCAGCAACAGGGGAATGTTGGGCAAAAATAGGTTTACGCTTAGGAACAGGCTTGTCCCTAATAGGAAGCACAATAGGGTTCGTAAAGGTTTCATAATCATTTAGATGAGACAAGGGCCAGTGTGACGGTCGCGCCTATCGGGCGGAGTCTCTCACGAGGGAGTTTAGGACGACATAAGGGTATTGATGTGAAATGGGGCTTAACTGTTTCGCGATCGCAGCCAGTTTGGCAATTGGCGTGACGGCCACCCCTCGGCGATCGCTTTTTTGTTTCACAAAACCAAGTATTTGTCAAGAGATTCCTCAAAAAAACGGCCCATTATGCGGCAAAACTTAACAATAATTTACAGTTTCCCCCAGCCGTTCTCTCAATTTTTTTTAGGTTAATAGGAGTTTAATTTTAGCAAAAAGCATCTTAAACGCCCCCTGTGGAAACTGTGGAAAAGTCAGATGAATCAGCCTTCATTCTGACCTCCCGGAGCCAGACAACTGTGGAAAAACTGTGGAAACATCACCTCAATAAATTCTATCTCAGCCAACATCTCAAGGGGGAACGCAAGCGGCCACTCCCTCAAACCAATCCCGACTGGGATGACGGTAAAAACGACGAGGGAGATTCGAGACGATGACCCAAAATCATCAAGTCTCGTTCAACCCCATCGAGTTGAGCAATCCGAGGTAAATAGCCCCATTCCTGGAACTTCGCCTGCTCAAATAGACCTAAACTCGCTAAGTTATGGGCAAAAACGAAGGCCAGGAGTGTTTTCAACTGTAACATCGGGCCATTGGCAACCGCCAAATCTAATAAAAAACGACCCAATCCCTGACCCTGATATTCCGGGTCAATGTAAATCGCCAGTTCCGCCGTCGCCGCATAGGCCGGACGACCATAAAAAGGACGAAAACTGAGCCAACCGACCACCCGCTCATCCCGTTCCGTCACCCAGAGGGGATAGCGTTCGGGAACATGACCGCTAAACCAAGCGTAACGACTTTCAACCGACACCGGCGAGACATCAGCCGTGGCCATTCGTCCCGGAATTGCAGCATTATAAATGCCCACAATAGCAGACAAATCATTGGCGCGAGCATGACGGACATTCATCAGTAGATTTCGTAACCCAATTGCGTACAACTGTGAACAACCCCAACCCTCTACCGTAAGCCAGCCCAGTGATACCCCCCAGGCCAACCCAGGAACTCGACCACAGCCGCCGACTCCAGGGGAGGTCATGGCCCTTTAGACAATCGTCTCCGGTAGATTTGTGATCTTGTACACTAACCTTAAGACCGTAGAGCCTTAAAATGTAGCAGGTACATCCTACGTTTTGCAACCTATCCTAACTAAAATCCGGCAATAGTAAAACTATCTTAAAATTTTCCTCCCTTGCCGGAGAGACCAGTACACTAAAGCCAATGGAGGCGGATGGACGAGTCCGCCTCCGACCTCGGGGAGCAAAACTGGGGCTTGATTCGCCAGACATCTTGACGTAACAAGATTTCCAGGGATGACCCCGAGTTCTTTGCGCCCATCGTTCACGGCACTTAATCACCATTAACCTGTCCAGAAAAACAGATTTAAACGGAGTAAACGTATGATTACTAAAATCCCCTATAAAACCGATCCAGCCCATGATGTTCTGCGATCGCAAAGTGATTTACTGCAAGCCATCTTCTCCCCTAACAATGTTGCCGTCATTGGTGCCACCGAAAAAGCCAACAGCGTCGGGCGAACCCTACTCTGGAACCTGATTAGCCATCCCTTTGGCGGCACCGTGTTTCCCGTCAACCCGAAACGCAGCAGCGTCTTAGGCATTAAAGCCTATCCCGACGTCGCCTCAGTTCCGGCCCAAGTGGATTTAGCCGTCATCGCCACCCCCGCCCCAACGGTCCCCGAGGTGATTCGTCAATGTGTCGCCGCTGGAGTTCGCGGGGCGATTATTCTCTCGGCCGGCTTCAAAGAAGTGGGAGAAGCTGGGGTCGAACTCGAACGACAAATCCTAGACGCGGCCCGGGGCAAAATGCGGATTGTGGGACCCAACTGTTTAGGGGTGATGAGTCCCCTATCGGGGTTAAATGCCACCTTCGCCGGGTCTATGGCCCGCCCCGGAAGTGTGGGCTTTATTAGCCAAAGTGGCGCCCTGTGTACCTCCATTTTAGACTGGAGTTTTCAAGCCAATGTGGGCTTTAGTTCCTTCGTCTCCCTGGGGTCGATGTTAGATGTGGGTTGGGGAGATCTAATCTACTATCTCGGCGATGATCCCCGCACCGAGAGTATTGTCATCTATATGGAGTCCATTGGCGATGCCCGGTCTTTCCTGTCGGCGGCCCGGGAAGTTGCCCTCAGTAAACCGATTATCGTCATTAAAGCGGGACGGACTGAAGCCGCTGCCAAGGCCGCGGCCTCTCACACCGGGGCCTTAGCGGGCAGTGATGAGGTCTTAGATGCGGCCTTCCGACGCTCGGGGGTGTTACGAGTCTATCACTTGGCCCATCTGTTCTACATGGCGGAATTGCTGGCGAAACAACCGCGCCCGAAAGGTCCCCGTTTAACAATTTTGACCAACGCCGGGGGTCCCGGTGTCCTGACGACGGATACTCTGATTAGTGAAGGGGGTAAGTTGGCGGAATTGGCCCCGGAAACCCTCGAACGTCTCGATGAGATTTTGCCGCCTCAATGGAGTCATGGCAACCCCATTGATATTTTGGGGGATGCGGACCCCGATCGCTATGCCAAAGCCTTACAAGTCGCCGTCCAAGATCCCAATAGTGACGGTTTGATTGTGGTGTTAACGCCTCAGGCCATGACCTCTCCGACGGAGACGGCGGAAAAACTCAAAGCTTGTCCCATGGAAGGCCGCAACAAAAAGCCCATTTTTGCCAGTTGGATGGGTGGGGCCGATGTAGAAGCCGGGGCGCGGATTCTCAATCAGGCCAATATCCCGGCGTTTCCCTATCCCGATACGGCGGTGCGGATGTTTAACTATATGTGGCGCTACAGCCGTAACTTGCGGAGTTTGTATGAGACGCCGATGTTGTTGGAGGATGAGGAAGGGGAATCCTCGGGCCGCGATCGCCCCTCGGCTTACGCCATTATCCAAAAGGTACGAGAGGCGGGACGGACGCTATTAACGGAGTTTGAGTCGAAGCAACTCCTGGCCAGTTATGGCATCCCGATTGTGGAAACTCGCATCGCCCAAACCCTAGAAGAAGCCATGGCCGCCGCCGCTGATCTCGGCTATCCGGTGGTGTTAAAACTCCTCTCGGAAACCATTACTCACAAAACTGATGTGGGCGGGGTCCAGCTAAACTTGAATGATGCTGAAGCTGTGGCGAAGGCCTATCAACGGATTCGCGATCGCGTCAGTGAACTCCATAGCCCTGAGGACTTTCAAGGAGTGACGGTTCAGCCGATGTTGAACCTCGATGGCTACGAGTTGATTATTGGCAGTAGTTTAGATCCCCAGTTTGGGCCGGTGTTACTGTTTGGAACCGGGGGACAGTTGGTGGAGGTATTCCGCGATCGCGCCCTAGGCCTACCGCCCCTCAACACCACTCTAGCCCGGCGTTTGATGGAAAACACCAAAATCTATACGGCCCTCAAAGGGATTCGCGGCCGCGATCCCATTGACTTAGCCGCCCTCGAACAACTCTTGGTCCGCTTTTCCTATCTGGTGGTGGAACAACCCTGGATTAAAGAGATTGAGGTGAATCCGCTGCTGGCTAGCCCGGAACGGCTGATTTCCCTGGATGCGCGGGTGGTTCTCCATCCGGCGGACACCGATGTGGCTGAGTTACCGAAACCGGCCATTCGCCCCTATCCCAGTCAGTATGTGGGACGCTGGACGGTTCGCGATGGACGGGAGGTGACGATTCGCCCCATCCGCCCGGAAGATGAACCGATGGCGGTCAAGTTCCACGAAAGCCTCTCTGATGAAAGTGTCTATCTACGCTACGCCCACGCCTTCAAACTCAGTCGCCGGGTGACTCATGAACGTCTCTCTCGCCTCTGTTTTATTGATTATGATCAGGAAATGGCCCTGATTGCCGACTATCGTAATCCTGAAACCGGTCAGCATGAACTCGTCGGGGTGGCCCGCTTGAGTCTGATTCACGGAACCCGTGATGCGGAGTATTCCTTGTTGGTCAGCGATCGCTTCCAGCATCAAGGCTTGGGGACGGAAATGACTCGTCGTTCCATTGAAATTGCCCGGGCGGAAGGCTTTGATTTAGTCTTTGCCGAAATTCTCTCGGATAACCGGGCCATGCAACGGATTTCTGAACATCTTGGCTTTAAGATTGAACGGATTTTAGGAGAGTCCATGGTTCGGGCTGAGATGCGTTTAACGGATGAGGAGTCATGATGTTTAACGTCAAGGTCAAACCCAATTCCAAGCAACAGGCGATTATCCTCGAAGATGATGGCAGTCTCACGGTTCGGCTGCAATCTCCCCCGGTCGAGGGTAAGGCCAATAAGGAGTTAATCCAGGTCTTAGCCGACCGCTTTGGGGTGCGTAAGTCTCAAATCTCGATTCGGTCTGGGGAACGATCTCGGACGAAGCGCGTTGAGGTGGATGAGACCTCCTAGGTTGGGTTAGTTTGGCTTACCATAGGGCATAGGGTCAGTCTTGGATCAACAGGCTGGGTCTATGCCCGATTTGGTTTGGTTTTAGTTTGGTTTTAGTTTGGTTTTGATGAGGACTCCCCATGGTCACACCGACACAAGTTTGGACGATTCGTGATCTCGATGCGATGCCCGATGATGGGGGGTGGACTCGGCATGAAATCATTGATGGAGACCTGTTTGTGACTCGCGCCCCTCATTTTCGTCATCAGAACGTTAGTGGTAATCTCCAGTTTGAACTCGAGGCCTGGTCTCGGAAAACTGGACTCGGTCGGCCAATCGCCACTCCAGGGCTGATTTTCAGTCCTCGGGATGCGGTGATTCCTGATTTGATCTGGATCAGTCAATCCCGGTTAGAGACTGGGGTGGATGCGTCGGGACATTTTACGGTAGCCCCGGAGTTGGTGATCGAGATTCTCTCTCAAGGGGAAATCAATGAACAACGCGATCGCGAGGTCAAGTTAAAACTCTATTCTCTGTATGGGGTTCAGGAGTATTGGTTAGTGAATTGGTGGCTGAAAACCCTAGAGGTGTATCGTCGTCAGGATGCCCAACTTCAGCGGGTTCAGACCTTGCTAGAGGGCGATCGCCTAACCTCCCCCTTATTTCCTGAGTTTGAGGTGGAAATCGCCTCGATTTTCCCCTCTTAAATGTCAGGTTAGTTAATTTATAAAAGCACTGGTACCTCAACAGGACAACATAACTATGGTGGTAACATCAACGCAAACCTACACCGCTGCTGACTATCT
>SIHH01000208.1 GCA_004299065.1 Phormidium sp. SL48-SHIP
TCATCCGCGACACCCTAACCCAGTTAAAGCCGTCAACCGTTAACTGTTAACCGTTAACTGTCGCAGAACACCGGAAAAGGTAGGTCAGCGCACCACCAACGGTACGCCCCTACCTCTTGCCTCTTGCCTTTTGCCTTTTGCCTCTTGCCTTTTGCCTTTTGCCTTTTGCCTTTTGCCTCTTGCCTCTTGCCTCTTGCCTCTTGCCTCTTGCCTCTTACCTAATTCCGAGGTCCGCGACCATACACCATCGTATAGAAGCGAAGCCGATCGCGGAGTTCATCGGTCAAGTCTTCGGCCTGATAACGCCATTCCCAGTTCCCTTGAGGAGAACTCGGGGCGTTCATGCGGGCCTCTTCCCCTAATCCAAACAGATCCTGTAACGGGAAGATCGCTTGATTAGCATTGCTACTCCAGGCCAGACGAATGAGATCCCAATGGAAGCCTTCACCGCGCGTACAGCCGATATAATCCCAGACGCGCTGATTGTCTTCATCACTGCGGCTGTTGTACCAGCCCATCGTGGTGTTGTTGTCGTGGGTTCCGGTGTAGACCACAAAGTTATTGGAATCATAGTTGAAGGGCAAATAGGGATTATCCCAACCGGAGTCAAAGGCAAAATGGAGGATTTTCATACCCGGAAAGCCAAACTTGTCTCGCAGGGCCTCGACTTCCGGGGTAATAATCCCTAAATCTTCAGCCACAATGGGCAATTCTCCCAACTCTGCCTTGAGTTTCTCAAAAAACTCATAACCGGGGGCTTCAATCCATTCCCCATTCATGGCGGTGGTGTCTTCTCCGGGAACCGCCCAATAGGCTTCAAAGCCTCGGAAATGGTCAATGCGAATCAGATCGAGGCGATCGAGAACCGCATGAAACCGCTGCATCCACCAGCGTAGATCGGTTTTGAGGAGTTTCTCCCAGTTATAGATGGGATTGCCCCAGAGTTGCCCGGTTTCGCTGAAATAATCCGGCGGAACCCCAGCCATTAACGAGGGTTTGCCGGTGTCTTCATCGAGACAGAAGATTTCCCGATGCGACCACACATCGGCACTGTCATGGGCGACATAGAAGGGGATATCGCCAAACATCTGGACTTGGCGATCGTTCGCGTACTGCTTTAAAGCCGACCATTGCTGAAAAAACTCATATTGGAGATATTTACGGAAGTCGATTTCCTCGGCCAGTTCGTCCCGCCATTTATCCAACGCAGCCGGATCTCGCTTAGCGACGGGTTCATCCCATTCATGCCAACTGGCGTTATTGAACACCTCCGTTTTCAGGGAGATAAACAGGGCATAATCATCCAGCCAATGGGCCTTATCCTTACAGAAGGCCACAAAGTCCTGCTGTTGTTCCGAGGAGGCGCGACTGCGTAAGTTTTTGTAGGATTTACGCAGCAGGGTGGTTTTAACGCGATCGACCACATCAAAATCGACGCGATCGCCCCGCGACTCAGGGGCCTCCTCTAAATCAGCATCCGTCAGCAGGCCATCATCCCGCAGCATCTCTAAACTAATCAGGAGGGGATTACCAGCCATCGCTGAATAGGACATATAGGGAGAATTCCCATATCCCGTCGGCCCGAGAGGGAGAATCTGCCATAGCTGTTGGCCACTCCCGTGCAAGAAGTCCACGAAACGATAGGCTTCCGGGCCGAGATCGCCAATCCCGAAACGACCGGGTAGCGAGGTCGGGTGTAATAAAATTCCACTAGCTCTCGGAAATGGCATAATCTTTAACTGTCTTGGCGTTCAACTAAAAGTTCACTTGACTCTAACACGACGTTTCCGAGGAAACTGTCTTCATTTAGGCTTAATTTAATGCCGGAATATCGTAATCCCGCTCCAACGGTCGATTTATTGATTGAACTGATCGATCGCCCCCAACGTCCCCTCATCTTAGTCGAACGACTCAACCCTCCGCATGGCTGGGCGCTTCCTGGGGGGTTTGTCGATTATGGGGAATCCGTCGAAACCGCCGCCCGGCGCGAGGCCGAGGAGGAAACGGGGTTAACGGTACAGCTGATCGAACAGTTCCATGTTTACTCCCAACCCGATCGCGACCCCCGCAAACATACCCTCAGTGTGGTCTTCCTAGCCACGGCCACGGGAACCCCCCAGGCGGGAGATGACGCGAAACACTGTCAGATTTTCAGTCCCTGGGAGATTCCCGAAAATCTCTGTTTCGATCACGATCGCATCCTAAACGACTATCTCAACTATCGCTTTTACCGCCGCCGTCCCGGTTTGGACTCCCCTTTGGACCCCCGTTTGGACCCCCGTCTGGACTAGGCCAGGGTCACTTGAGGCGACAGATAGACATCTTGGATGGCGTGTAGGAGTTGGACGCCTTCGGCTAAGGGCCGTTGAAAGGCTTTGCGCCCGGAAATTAAGCCTGCACCGCCGGCGCGTTTGTTGATGACCGCTGTACGAACGGCTTGGGCGAAATCGTTATCGCCTGATGCGCCGCCGGAGTTAATCAGGGGAATGCGCCCCGCGTAGCAATTGAGAACTTGATAGCGAGTTAGGTCGATGGGATGGTCGCTGCTGAGTTCGCTGTACACTCGCTCATCGGTGCGTCCATATTTCTCGCCGGTGGCCTTGGCGACGGCGGGGAAACCACCGTTCAACTGGGGCTGTTTCTGTTTAATAATGTCCGCTTCTAGGGTCACGCCGAGATGGTTGGCTTGACCGGTTACGTCGGCGGCGGTGTGATAGTCTTGGTCTTGCTTAAAGACCCCATGACGCAGGTAACACCAGAGAATCGTGGCCATCCCCAATTCATGGGCGCGGGCGAAGGCCTGACCGATTTCACGAATTTGTCGGGCTGATTCAGGAGAACCGAAGTAAATGGTGGCCCCGACGGCTGTTGCGCCTAGGTTCCAGGCTTGTTCGACTTGGGCGAAGGGGATTTGGTCGTAACGGTTGGGATAGGTGAGTAACTCGTTGTGGTTGAGTTTGACGATGAAGGGAATCCGATGGGCGTAACGACGGGAGACAATCCCCAGACCGCCTACGGTGGTGGCGATCGCATTACAGCCCCCTTCTAGGGCCAGTTTAACCAGGTTTTCGGGGTCAAAGTAGGCGGGATTCGGGGCGAATGAGGCCGCTGCGGTATGTTCGATCCCTTGGTCAACGGGCAAAATGGAGAGATAGCCGGTGTTGGCTAAGCGCCCGTGACTAAATAACTGTTGTAGGCTGCGGAGAACCTGGGGGTTGCGATCGCTGGTCGCAAAGATATCATCGACTACGCCCGGAGAGGGTGTCTGTAGATGATCTCGTGATAGACGACAACGGTGGGTTAGGAGATCTTCGGCTTCGTCACCAAGATACTGTTCTAGGGCGTTGGTTGTTCTTACGGCGGTTGTCATTAACAATTCTCTTTAAGCTCGACATCATAGGTTGGACATCTGGCTTAGAACGGCCTTAAAGCGATCTATTTGGCCGACTCAACCAGCATCCACCACTAGCCTAACGAGACCACCTGGGGCGGTATCTCCATCTATGGGGAGACCTTTTCGTCAGTTGCAGCCATCAGTTGCCGTTAGCGATGGCTGCAACTGGCGGCTCTCTATCTCTCGATCGGGGGAGCTTGACAAACCCAAATGCAATCACGGGGAACGCTAGTGGTATCTTTGAGCAACACGTGATAGTTGAGTTCTCCGAGAAACTTTTCCATAATCTCATTGGTCATCACCGAAAACGCCGAACCATGACGTTTTCCCCTGAGGTTAATATCGAGTTCCTTGAGGAATTTCTGCCAGCCCAAGTCGCTCACGACATTGGTATGGTGAAAGACACAGAGGCGATCGCCTTTGAGCAAGCGCGGAATTTGTCGCAAATAGTTAAAAATATCTCTCGGTTCGACATGAACCATCGTGTCATAACAAAAACAGACATCGATGGCCTGTTCCGGTAGTGAATCCAGGCTCACGCCATCGAGTTTATAATACTCAACTCGCTCATGACCTAACCGTGCTTGGGTGGCATCGAGCATCTTTTGTGAGATATCAGCGCAGATTAAACGCTGGGCATAGTTGAGCAGTAAGGCGCTGGTTTTACCGCCACCCACTCCAATTTCTAAGACGACGTGATCCGGGCGAATATAGGGCGCGATAAACTGAGTTTCAATTAACTGTTCATACTCCGCCAAGGAACGAGCCGCCCCCGCCCCTTGACCGGCCCACTCATCGCCGATATACTCCAGTTCAGGATGGAGGGTTTGCCAAGCCTGAGCGTAGGAGTCCCAAGCCCCTTCGTAGTCAATTCCCTCATTAGGATGGTCCATTGAGCATTATCCCTAAAGATTGAGCAATCTGCCCCGAAATCAAATTCCGAGTCTAACACCCCCTATAATAATGCCGAATGGGAACTCTCGGGATGCGATCGCCGCAGGTTCCTATCGCCATGTTCCCTCAACTCTTCCTTAACCCGCCTCATGACTGTTGCATCTAATCCCGCTCTCATTACCGCGATTCAGCAGCAAATTCAGCAGCAGGGGCGAATGTCGTTTGCTGAGTACATGGAGGCGGCGCTCTACCATCCCGCTGAGGGTTATTATTCTCGTGGGGCGAAGTTGGGGGCGATGGGGGATTTTGTTACCTCGTCTCATTTAAGTTCTGATTTTGGGGAACTGTTGGCGCAGCAATTCGTGCAAATTTGGGAAATTTTGGGATCTCCTCTTGAGTTTGATTTGGTTGAAATGGGGGCGGGTCAAGGAATTTTAGCGGTTGACATTCTGCGTTTTATTAAACAAAAATATCCCGATTTTTTTGAAGCTATTACCTATACAATTATTGAAACTTCGGCGGCATTGCGTCAGCAGCAACAACAAATTCAAGGAGCCAAAATACGCTGGTTAACTTGGGATGAATTGCCCGATGAGTCTCTGTGTGGCTGTTGTTTTTCTAATGAATTAGTCGATGCTTTTCCGGTGCATCGTCTGCAATGGCAGGATGGACAATGGCAGGAATGTTATGTTACCTGGGATGAGGGAAACGGGGAGGAGACGGCTGGCTTTAAGGAAGAACTCGGACCCCTATCAACACCCGCGTTGGCGGCGTATTTTGAGCAGGTGGGCGTGGCGGACCAAGAGTGGCCCGACGGCTATACCACGGAAGTCAATTTAGCGGCCTTGTCTTGGCTAGAAATGCTGGCCCGGAAACTGAAGCGAGGCTATGTAATCACCATTGATTACGGCTATGAAGCCCATCGCTATTATCAGCCGCAGCGATCGCGCGGTACGCTCCAATGTTATCGCCAACATCGCTATCATGATGACCCCTATTGTTTTGTCGGGGAACAGGATATCACCGCCCATGTGGATTTTACCGCCTTGCAACGTCAGGGCGATCGCCTCGGCTTAGACCCGGAAGGATTCACCCCCCAGGCCTTGTTTCTGATGGCGTTAGGATTGGGCGATCGCCTCGCGGCCTTAGGCCAGGGATCTCAACCGGCCAGCGGTGCGGATATCCTACGGGTGATGCAACGTCGCGAGGTTTTACATGGCCTACTCGATCCTCAAGGCCTCGGTGGATTTGGTGTGTTGGTGCAGTCGAAAGGATTGGCCAGCGATCGCCCCCCCTTAAAAGGACTCACCACCCCCACAATGTCCTAGAATCGAAAAGGTCTATGCGTCAAACTACCTCAAACTACCTCAAACAGCCCATGATCGACCCCATGAATCCCTCCCTACGTCAACTTCCCCGTCATGAACAGGCCGAGTTGATTCCAGCCAACAATGAAACCTCTCTCTTAGAATGGCTACAAGCCACCGGACGACTGATTCCTCGGGATGAAGAGGAACGTTCCGCCCGCAAAGAAGAACTCGAAGAATTGGGACTCATCGCCGAAGACGATGATGGCTATACAGACAACGATAGTGATACCAGCGATGACGCTGAGGTGTAACCCGTCAACGTCTTGGAACATCGTCATTTGGCTTCAGTGTGATGAGGAATAGTTGTGGATACCAAAGTATCGAGATCCGATCGATCAAGATTAGACAGAGACCCCCTCAGTGGAACTCAACTGTCTTGGGGGTTAACCTTACTGCTGGCCCTGGCGGCGATCGCCATTGATACCTCTCAGGGTCATTGGGCCGCCCTGGGGGACTCCCTCACGCTCCCCTGGCTGCTGACGGCGTTGGCCTCGGCTCAACTGGGCCGTTGGGGAGTCCCTCAGTTACGACAACTCAAGCTCAAACAGAGTATCCGCCAAGAAGGACCCCAGGCTCATCTGAAAAAGGCAGGAACGCCCACGATGGGAGGCATCCTTTTTGTGCCTCTAGCCTTGGCGATCGCCCTGATTTGGGGTCATTTGAACCCCAACCTCAGTGGAGGGGCGCTCACGGCGCTCTGGGCGGTGTCTGGGCTAACGTTTGCCTATGGGTTCATTGGCTGGCTCGATGATTGGCAGGTGATTCGCCGTCGCTCCAATGACGGCATTTCCCCCCGCAGCAAGCTATCGTTACAAATTGGCATCGCCTTTCTCTTTTGCGCCTGGGCCAAACTCAACCCCGATTTTGCCACTCAAACAACCATTGAGTTCCCCGGCGGCTGGCTTCTCCCCCTAGGAACCTTCTTTTGGATTGTGGCGGGCTTCGTGCTGACAGCCGAAAGCAATGCTACGAACCTCACCGATGGCCTCGATGGCTTAATGGCCGGAACCGGGGCGATCGCCTTCCTGGCTCTGGCGGCAATGGTCACCCCCACCTACCCCAGTTTAGGGCTATTCTCAGCCTGCTTTAGTGGCGCCTGTATCGGCTTTTTGGCCCATAATCGCAATCCCGCCCGCGTCTTCATGGGAGATACCGGCTCCCTGGCGTTAGGCGGTGCGTTGGCAAGTGTGGGGATTCTCGCCAATGTGCTATTTGGCTTATTTATTCTCAGTGGGCTATTCTTTGCTGAAACCCTCTCGGTCATTCTCCAGGTGAGCTATTACAAAGCCACCAAGAATCCGGAAGGAGTCGGGAAACGTCTGTTTAAGATGACACCCCTGCATCATCATTTTGAGTTATCAGGATGGTCAGAGTTACAAGTCGTCTCCCGCTTTTATGGGGTGAGTTTAGGGTTAGCACTCTTGGCATTACTCATTAGTGCTTCATGATATCTTGATAGCCCACGTGGGTTATGCCGAAAGAGCGCGACCACAAAGGTAAAGCTACA
>SIHH01000209.1 GCA_004299065.1 Phormidium sp. SL48-SHIP
TTCCTCTCCGCGATCAATCACGGAGCTTCCAACCCTCCCAGGAGTTTTACGTGAGAGTTATCTCACGTTCGCTTTTTGTTGAACAGCATCGACTAAAATAGATATAAATAGCCAATTCATCTAGTACAAACAAAAAGCTTAAAACGACTACAGCAATAGGATTTATCTAATTTTTATTGTTGATTGCTTATTGTTCATAGCTAAACGTCGTCTAGACCCAAACGCCCCCAGATTTAGAACGGCCTTGTCCCAGATAGGGAGGGATTCGTGTACGATCCTCTTAGGGTGGCACGACCCACCGTGCCGAGGGTTCGGACACTCCGACCAGGGATAGATCTCGAAGCGCGTGTATGGAAGCCGAAGAACTGTTACAAAAATATGCAGCGGGCGTGCGGCGATTTATTGGCGTTAATCTAAGCGAAGCCAACCTCAGCCAAGCCAATCTCACCCGAATTAATTTACGGAACGCCTGTTTGAGCGTTGCCAATCTCAGTGGTGCCAATTTAAGCAAAGCCAATCTCAAAGGGGCCAAACTTAACGTCGCCAAACTCAGCAGTTGCAACCTGCGAGGGGCCAATCTCCGAGATGCTGACCTCAATGTAGCCAACCTCATCCGCGCCGACTTGAGCGGTGCTGATCTCTACCAAGCCTCCCTCATTCGTACCGAAATGTTACGAGCCGACCTGAGCGGGGCCGATTTACGGGGCGCGAACCTCAGCGGGGCCATGCTCAAAGAAGCTAAACTCCCTCGGGCCAACTTTCAAGGGGCCAATCTCAGCGAAGTTGATCTCAGTTACGCCCAAATGCGCGGCGCGAACCTAGAACAAGCCACCTTCCGGCGTACCAATCTACGCTGGGCCGATATGAGTGGGGCCAGTTTGCGTAATTCTGAACTGCGACAAGTGCGCCTCAGTGGGGCCAAACTCATCGAAGCCGATCTGCGGGGGGCGAATTTACGCTGGGCCGATCTCAGTGGCGCCAGTTTAGCCGGAGCCGATCTCAGTGGCGCGAAACTCAGCGGGGCCAACCTCAGCGGGGCCAACTTAACCGGCGCGAACTTACTCGATGCGAGTCTTGTCTATGCCGATCTCACCCGAGCCACCCTCACCAATGTCGATTGGATGGGAGCCGACTTGAGTGGAGCCACCCTCACCGGGAGTAAACTCTATGGTGTGTCTCGTTTTGGCCTTAAAAGTGAAGGAACGGTCTGTGATTGGGTTGATTTAAGTCCCAACGGAGATGGCTCTAAAATCCAGCGCTTTCGCCCGGAACAGGTCGAAGAATTTTTTAATGAGTCGTTACCGACCGTTCGCATTTTAGTCGATGCCGTTCTCGACCCCGCCGCCCATGTGGCTCTGGCTCAGGTTTACTACCACATTGCCCGCTATTTTCCCGGTTTGAAGCGATCGCCCAATATCGACGTCAGCGATCGCCGCACCGTGATCACCTTCCGCCTCGACAACGACTTACAACTATTTTCCACCGCCTACATCACCATCCTGCCCTTTCAGGATGCCACCGCCACCCAACGCAATATCCAAAACCTCGTCCAACTGCTACAAACCAAAGAACGAGAAAACCTCGACGTTGGCCATTTTCGCTACATCCAACGGCTGCGAGTCTTCTTCGAGCAAACCGTTGAACGAGCCAACAGCCTACGCAGCAACGAACCCGAAAGCCTGACCCCCGATGCAGGGCAGGCTTTTTTCCAGGCTCCCACCCATGTCATTCTCTCCAACTCCAAAAACCAAACCATCGAAGTTCAACATCATCCTCAGTTCGGCAAGCAACGGCTTCAAGCCGCCAACCGCGTCAATCCCATTGAACCTCCCTATCCTGAAGTCTGTAACCAGATTCTGCCTCCGCCCTTTGTGATCTTCGATTTCGTCAAAACAACGGTGACTGACCTGAACCCCGATCCCCTCTAAACTAGCGCCTAAACTAGCGCCGAAGAGGGCCTGAGGCGATCGCATCGGGTCATCTCAATTGAGATGGCGATCGCGACAACGAACCCGAGATACTAGGGAAAGGATCTCAATTGTTGTTAGGATTTGGGGTGCGCTTCGGTGGTTTGGTGCCGACGACTGGCTTGAAAACGAGGATAAAGTCCCATGACGCTTAAAGAACTCTTAGAAAAATATGCTGCCGGAGAACGGGACTTCGGCGGCATCATGTTATCTGAAGCGAATCTCAGCCGTATTAACCTCAGCGGTGCCAATCTCAGTCAGGCAATTCTCAGTATTGCCAATCTCAGTGGCGCTAATCTCAGTGGCACCAATCTCAGCTACGCCAAAATGAATGTGACTCGCCTCAGTGGGGCCAACCTGGTGCGAGCCAATTTAGAAGGGGCGATTCTCAACGTCGCCAATATGATTCGAGCCAACCTCAGCGGCGCTAATCTCAAAGATGCGGCCTTGATTCGGGCCGAGATGATTCGGGCCAACCTCAGCAACGCTAAACTTAATGGGGCCAATCTCAACGCGGCGGATTTACGAGAATCGACCCTCAGACAAGTGGATTTGACCGGCGCTAACCTCAATGAAGCCGACTTACGAGGGAGTTCTCTGATTGCAGCGATTCTCCTCAATGCCAATCTAATTGGGACAGATTTTAGTAAGGCGGATTTAACGGGAGCCGATTTAAGTCATGCTGAACTGCGTCATGCACGCCTGCATCGCGCTAACTTGAGCGGCGCGAGTTTGCGGGGGGCGAATTTACGCTGGGCTGATTTGAGTGGCGCGAATCTTCGCTGGGCTGATTTGAGTGAGGCCAAACTCAGTGGTGCAAACTTGATTGGGGCAGATCTCAGTTGCGCCAATCTCCTGAATACGAGTTTTGTTCATGCGGATTTAACCCAAACCAATTTAATTCGGGCTGATTGGGAGGGAGCGGATTTGAGTGGCGCGATTTTAACGGGGGCGAAACTCTATGGCGTGGCTCGCTTTAATTTGACAACGGAGGGGATGAGTTGTGATTGGCTAGATTTAAGCCCCAATGGGGATCATAGTCAAATCGCGCGGTTTAACTCGGAGAATTTTGAAAAGTTTTTCAATCAGACGCCGCCGGTGGTGCAATTGGTGGTTGATATGCCGATTAGTAGTGATGCTCATCGAGTTCTAGCGGGGATTTATCATCAGTTAAGCGAACAATATCCAGAGATGAGTCAGCCCCCCAGTATCGATGTGGGCTATCGACGGACGGTGCTGACGTTCCGGGTTGATAGTGATGAGTTGTTGTTACCGACGGCGTATGTGGCGGTGTTGCCGTTTCAGGATGCGTCGGACACTCAGAAAACCTTGGTGAATCTGGTTCGTTCGATTCAGAATAATAGTCCTGAATTGTCGGGGGTGAAGGCGGCGAATCAGGCGGCGAAGTTGAGTGTGGCCACGATTCAACGTTTGCGGAAGGTGAGCGGGTTAACTTGTCCCCAGGTGGAGGGACATTCTGAGTTGGAGTTCTTCCAGGCTCCGACTCAGACGATGGTGGCTAATTCGAGTGATTTGGGATTAACAATTTATAGTAATCCCATGTTTGGTAAGCGTTTTTTCAATGCGGCTGAGTTGGGGATTCCCCTCAGTGCGCTCTCGTCGCAACGAGCTCAGGTGGTTTTGCCCTCGGCGCAGGAGATTTTACGGTTTATCCAAGGGTTCTACTCGTTTGACTAAGGTGATTGTTGCCAATTGGCCAGATTTTGGGTGGCTGGGAAATCCGATCGCAGCGTAGCAACGTAGTGAAGGAAAGCCCCAACCTGATTTGCTATGGTGTTAGGACACACACGAACTGTTCAATTCGCAGCAAGTGCGGCCGTATCTATGTCAGTGACTGATGTTGACTTATATGAACAACTGCAAACCGGCGATCGCACGGCGTTGGGGCAGCTTTATGATCGTTATGGCGGTTTAGTTTATGGTGTAAGTTTAAAGGTTCTCGGGAATCCTCAAGAGGCGGAGGATTTAACCCAAGAGATTTTTCTGATTCTTTGGCGTAAACAGAACTATGATCCCAGTCGTGGCAAACTGAGTACCTTTTTAATGATGTTAACGCGATCGCGGGCCATTGATCGGTTGCGATCGCGAGGACGCAAACGTAAATTTCTTGGACGTTGGGGCGCAACCCTGAGCGAGGACACGATGACCACTCACACCCCCTTTGACGAAATTTCTTTAAGTGAACGTCGAGATACGGTCCGTCAGGCGTTAGATCAGCTTCCTGAGAAATATCGCTCAATTTTGGAGTTAGCCTATTATCAGGGGATGAGTCAATCGGCGATCGCAGACCATTTAAAGATGCCCCTGGGAACGGTGAAAACGCGATCGCGTAAAGGGTTATTAGAACTTCGAGAACACTTACAAGAATGGATGGGATGATCCGATGAGCAATCTCTCACCAGAGCGCCTTCAGGAATTAGCAGCAGGCTACGTTCTTGGAGATTTATCCTCTGAAGAACGCCAAATTTTTAAAACACAATTACAACTGCACCCAGAACTGGCTGAGGAAGTCCGACATTTACAGGATGTTCTCGGGGCTATGCCCTATGGCTTACCCGAAACGCCGCCCCCACCTGGCCTGCGCGATCGCATCCTAGTGGCCGCAATGACCGAGGCCGCAATGACCGAGACGGAGAGGGAAATGAGCGACGATTCCGGGGCGCAACAGGGAGCTGTGGTTCCCTTGCATCCGCCCTCGCGGCTTCCCTGGCAACGTTGGGCCAAACGTTGGGCCAGTGGAGTCGCAGCGGTTCTGGCTGTGGCCCTTCTCGTGGATAATCTACGTTTGCGAGAGCGACTGAATTATACCCAGGCCCAACTCCGAGGCCAAGATACCTCAGATATGGTCGTTGCCCCATTAGATGCGGTTTTAGTCAGTCAATGGGATGGGTTAACTGAAATTACAGAAGACCACCTGAAAGCCTTGACCCGAACTGAAGGGCCAATGGATTATAATGCCGATAATCTAACTTCGATTATCGAACGATTTGATAGTCAATTTTCCTTTTCTGAGACCAATCCTGTGATTCAAAAACAGGGAATTGAGTTGATGGGAGGAACCCTCTGTGTGTTTGGTAAAATCTACGGGATGCGTTACACCTATACCACAGAAACCGGGCAAACGCTATCTTTTTATCAAATTGATACTCGGGAAGAAAATCTAGCCTTGCCAGATTTAGGAACCGGAAAACTTTATGTGAGTCAACCGGGGAAACCGCGTATGATTCTGTGGTCTGAAGATGATTATGTGTATGCGATCGTGGCAGAACTTCCCGCCGCTGACTTAAGGTCTTTATCCGCCAATATTGTTAGACAATAGTCGTAAAATGAAGGAGCTAACATCAAGGGAATGAATGGCTCAGCAGACCAAGGGTGCTCCATCATGCCGAGCAATAGTGTAGAATCAGGTTGGTAGTGGTGTAGCCTTAAATCCGACCAACTCCCATGACCCCCGAAGAAATCCAAACAACCCTCGAACAGATGTTAGCCGTACAGCGGGAACTCCAAGAAGGTCAGTTACGACTTCAAGAAGGACACATTAGGCTTCAGGAAGGGTACATTAGGCTTCAAGAAGGCGACCTGAGACTTCAGGAACGCCAACGGAAGCTTCAGGAAGAACAAGAAGCCCAAAAAGCAGTCCTCGATGAGTTAATTGAACGCTACGGCGACCTTTCAGCCAATTCTGAACGTCAACAGAGAATTTTGGAACAGTTGATTGGCTACAGTTTGACCAATGAATCAGAACATATGACCTTAGAGGAGAAGTTAGAGGCGTTACAAGCGCGAATACAACGGCTAGAAAATCGTAATTAAAGTTAGCAACTTCCCTAGCCTAAAACGGTTTTACACTCCTATTCGTTGCGATAACGGCTTATCCTGCTGATACTCTAATTCTAATTTCAAGGATATCTCTGCTTTCTGTAACTCCGTCCCCAAATAGAGGGCGTGTTCCGTCTCCAAAACGGGACAATCCGCCGCGATAGTTTGATAGAGTCGTTTGGCTGTTTTCCCAACATAACAGCCCACGGGTTCACCACTACCAGGGGTGAGATGTTCAACGACAATTTCACCTGTTCTGCCACTGATGAGGATCGTAAAACTCCCGGAGGGGTCGGCAAAACTCCGGTTTTTTAACAGTTTTGGATACTGTTGTTCGATGAGTGTATCCGCGTTTTCCCAACAGTCATCGTAGATATGGGCGCTTTCGCTGATGGTAATCAGGGGACCTAGGTCTAAATTGAGTCCAGCTTGGACTTCTAATTTTTCCCTCAGATGCTGTTGCAGCGCCCGTAAGCCCATGGCATTTGCCACCCAAGCCCCAAACATATCATTACTGCGAAACGTGGCGGTTAGAGACAATTCTCCGTCCACAATTCGGGTCCAAATATGATTGAGACAGGGAGGACTTCCGTTGGCTTGGCCGTCTTGCTGGGCATCCCAGAGGGACATCACGGCCCGGGCTGAGTCGGGATTGTCGCTGAGTTGCTGAATTACCTGTTGGATTTGGTCAACACCAAACCACGATCGCAGCCGCTGGCCATAGGTGTATTTCACCCCGTCTTTGGACACCGCATCATCCTGAATTTGACCGACATAGTCGGCGACAAAATCCCGAGAAACGGGCAAGTAGTTGGGATCAGGGAAATAAAATTCCGGGGGTTCGTCGGTGACGATCGCCATCAGGTTAATCAGTTCCTGCCACTGGCTATCATGTTGGGTATTACGCAGGGTTCCCGTCCGACGAATGCGGTGAATGAGTTTAACCCAGGTTTCGGCGATGGTTCGCCCTTCGAGGCGATGGCCATAGCGTCGGCCCGGTTTCAGGGGAGATTCAACGATCGCCTCGGGGAAGCTTTGGGGAACACCCCAGGGTTTGGGGGACGGCTGTTGGGCGATCGTCCGGGCGAGGTGAAGGGCTGATTTAACGTCCTCGACTCGATGACAGGTGATAGACTCCCGTAGGGTGGCGATCGCCGCCTCAGGAAGTTCAGCATCGAGATAGCCCACAATGGGGGAGTTAATCACCCAGCAATCTCGGCCACTCTCCGTTTGTCCCGGACGCACTCCCTGGGCGAAGAAGTCCGCCAGACAACGACCACTCCCGGCATTACGGTCTTCTCGGGTGGC
>SIHH01000210.1 GCA_004299065.1 Phormidium sp. SL48-SHIP
TGTAGAGAGTACTTTGAGATATTTTGAGATTGTAGCTTGGTCTCACAGCTACAGCCCTTTTTCGTGAGAATGCAGCACAACAAACCCCCACTATGCCCGTAAATTTTTGGTTTGATCGCAATCCCTCTCAGTTATGGGAACCCTTACATACAATTTTGTCCGATCGCCCCGTAGAGCCACCCTCATCAGTCAGCACCTCGGGGGAGTTATCCTCCTCCTATCGAGGCTATGCCGGACGACGAGGCAAGGCGGCCCTGGTGTTACTGCTCATTTGGGGGATTGTCATCGGGCTACATTTTGTCTCTTGGGGAATCTGGCTTGTCTGGGGACTCACCGGACTCGTGGGCGTTCATGCTCTCAGAACCATTGTCCTACCCCCCCCTCGTCGTCAACTCGCCCCCTTATCCACCGATGGCCCACTTCCCTATGTCTCGTTTCTGATTCCGGCCAAAAACGAGGAAGCGGCCATCACCCCACTGATTGAGATGTTGAATCAGATTGACTATCCCGGCGATCGCTATGAGATTTGGGCCATCGACGACAACAGCAGTGACGGAACCCCAGAACTGCTCGATACGCTCAGTCAAACCTACGATCGCCTACAAGTCCTCCATCGCGATCACAGCGCTCGCGGCGGCAAATCCGGGGCGCTCAACCAAGCCGTGAAACTCGCCAAAGGAGACATCATCGCCATCTTTGACGCCGATGCTCAAGTCAGTTCCGACTTCCTCTGGCGGGTATTGCCCCTATTTCAGCGCGATCGCATCGGCGCCGTACAAGTCCGCAAAGCCATCAGCAACGCCGCCGAAAACCTCTGGACGCAGGGACAACGGGCAGAAATGATTTTAGATGCCTATCTGCAAGAACAACGGGTGGCCGTCGGTGGAATCGGCGAACTGCGAGGCAACGGACAGGTCATTCGCCGCACCGCCCTCGAACGCTGCGGCTATTTCAACGAAGAAACCATCACCGACGATCTCGACCTCACCCTACGCCTACATCTGGACCGCTGGGACATCGACTGTGTGACGACTCCCACCGTTCGCGAAGAAGGCGTGACCGAAACCCTGGCCCTGTGGCATCAACGCTCCCGTTGGGCCGAAGGTGGCTATCAACGCTATCTCGACTATTGGCGACTTCTGTGCGGCCGACGGCTGAGTTTCTCAAAACGGCTTGACTTAATCGTCTTCCTTTGGATTCAATATCTGCTCCCCACCGCCGCCTTCCCGGATTTGTTGCTCTCTCTGCTGCGGACTCGTCTGCCCCTATTTAGCCCCATGACCACCCTAACCATTAGTCTGTCCTTAGTTTGGATGTTCTTGGGCCTACGACGGGTGAATCGTGTCACCCAGCAACGGCAACCCTGGCCTCTGTTGCTGCGTGACACGATTCAGGGAACCCTGTATATGTTGCATTGGCTGTTAGTCATGGCCAGTACCACCGCTCGGCTAGCGTTTCGCCCCAAACGGCTCAAATGGGTCAAAACGGTTCACCGAGGAGTCCCCGAACCCAGTTAACGGGTCAAAGTTCAAAATCGAGGTCATCGTCCAACTCCACCACATCTCCATTGAAGAATTGGGCAAATTGCTCAGCTACATTGTTGAGTTCTTCGGTTTCCCAAGTGCGACCCGAGCTATCCTCAATTGTCCCAGCACTGGCCAGATGAGGACTCCCTGGCTGATGATGGGGATCTTGATGGGGATCTTGATAGGTATTTCGGGGGTCTGTGGCGACTGAGCCATTCTGGGAGATCGCTGGTTCTGGGGGGTCAGGGGTTGCAATGGTTGTATTTGACTCTGATGTATTTGACTCTGATGTATTTGACTCTGATGTATTTGACTCTGATCCTGCCGGTGGATGTGCCGGTGCCGTATTGGGATTCGCGGGCGAATTATCCCAGGGAGGGGAGTCCAAAGTTGCCGTGGCTGGGGAGACCTCAGACGAGCCTGATGCGGTGGCTGAGGGGGTCTGAGAGGGGTGAACTGGAGTGGACGCGGGGGGGGAGGCGATCGCAGCCCGAGGCGCCGGCGTTGGGGGATTTGACTGGGCTGGTGCGCTTCCTTGTCCCTGGGACGAAACGATGCTGACGCGAATAGGTTTGTCTAGAATTTTGCCAAAGGCCGCTTCGATGTCAGGAACTTTCGTTTCTGCCATTTTGATGAGGGCTTTCGGCACCCCAATCTGAGCCGTTTGACCGTCAAATTTCAGTAAGTGACCCTGTTGGCGTAAGAGTTCTTTGGTTGCTAATCGTTGTCGTTCGATTACCTGTTGCCAAACTTGAGGCAGATTGTAGGTTCCTGTCTCCTCGGGGCTGATATTCGGGGATGGGGCCGGCGAGGGAGCTGGTGATGGAACGGGTGATGGAACGGGTGATGGAACCGCTGACATAGGAGCCGTTTGAGCGGGTTCCTTCGTTGCGGCTGAGGCGGCGGCGGGGAGGTGTGAGGCCGGGGTTGGGGAAACCGCCGCTGGGACTGGCGTGGGACTTGCAGGCGGTACGCTGGCCGGAGGGATTGCGGCCGGGCCAGTTGCTTGAGTGGGTTGAACCATCGCCGGTTGAGCCATCACCGGTGGGGCCATCGCTGGACGCTGTAGGTTTCCTGGAAGTAACCCTAGTAAGGTCACTTCTAGCCAGAGACGGGGTTGAGTGGTTTGGCGAACTTGGCTATCACAGGCTCGTAAATGTTGGGAACCGGCCAGAATTAGGGATTCATCCCACTGTTTAGCGAAGTTACAGAGGGCCTCCCAGGTGTTGGCGGTGACGGCGACGAGATCGTTGCGTTGGGGAGCGGTTTTTGCAATGAGTAAATCTCGATAAAAGGCGGCGAGATTTTGCATGACGATTGGGGGTTCTCGTCCGCGATCGAGCAGATAGCGACAATGTTCTAAGACACGCTGGGGATTGTTGGCGGCGATCGCCTCAAGTAAGGTCAGTAAATCTCGCTCGGGAACGGCTCCAACGAGATCCCAAACCCGTTCAACGTCAATTTCTTCGGGGAGTAAACTAAGTTGATCGAGGACACTTTCGGCATCCCGTAAGCCACCCTGTGCCAGTTGGGCAATGAGGGTAATGGCTTCGTCGCTGATGGCGATCGCCTCTTGTTGGGCAATGTAGCGTAAATGCCCAGTCATAGCATCTAGGGGAATCCGCCGATAGTCAAACCGTTGACAGCGGGAAATAATGGTCGGTAAGACTCGTTGCGGATCGGTGGTGGCGAGGATGAAGATAACGTGAGCGGGCGGTTCCTCTAGGGTTTTTAAGAGAGAGTTGAATGCCGCTGTACTCAGCATATGGCATTCGTCGATAATATAGACTTTATAACGCGCTTGAACCGGGGCAAATTGCGCCCGTTCAATGAGTTCGCGAATGTTGTCGACTCCGGTGTTACTGGCGGCATCAATTTCGATGACATCTAGGGAAGAGCCTCGGGCGATACTGCGACAGGTATCACAGGTTCCACAGGGGGTTTCGGTGGGGCGATCGCCGCTCAAGCAATTGAGAGATTTCGCGAAAATCCGCGCACTAGAGGTTTTGCCGGTTCCTCTCGGTCCACAAAATAGGTAAGCTGGGGCAATACGCTCTTGACGAATCGCGTTGGTTAGGGTGCTGGCGATCGCCGTCTGTCCGACTAAATCGGCAAACGTGGCAGGACGATATTTGTGGTGTAAAGGCTCGTAAACCACGGGAGATAATGAAAGCTAGGGATTTGGTATAATTTTTTTCTTACCTTCTATTTTACGATAAGATGAAGACTTTGTAAATAAAAAAATCTGGCAAACAACAAACATAAAAATACCCCCTAAATCCGCCCGCCTTGAAACAAAAAACCAGGATATAGAGGGTATTCAAAAAACCTAAGAACGAGATGAAAAAGACCTACTCAACATTGAGCTTAATTTCGTGGTCTTTGAGTTGAGTTTGTAACCATTGGGCGAAAAATCGCTCTTCGAGTTGTTTACGCAGATCCCCTTCATAGGCGGCTGGAAGGACTTGTTCAATCCGTAGAATTGTATAGCGTCCTTCCACCTCCAGAGGACCAATAATATCACCCGCGCTGCGTCCATTGAGCTGTTGGCGAATTTCCGGTGGTAACTGTCCTAGTTGTAGGGTTCCCATCATCCCCCCCACAGAACTGTCATTCGTAATCGAATGTTGTTTTGCCAAAGATTCAAAAGTAGCTGACCCGGCGGCAAGCTGTTGCTGAATTTCAGTGGCTAAAGTTTGAGCTAAAACCACAATTCTGGACAAAACAACCCGGTCTAATGCTGCTTTGTTGTCTTTGAAATACTGACGAGCATCATTTTGGATTTCTTTCTGCTTGAGTAGCTCAACCCGCAGCGATTCTGAGACACGTTTTTGAAAGGCATCATAGCTCAACCCTTGAGATTTGAGCCATTCTTCAAAGCGGCTGGGATCTGTGAGTTGGTTTTGAACCCGAAAGTTAACGATCGCCTGCTCAATTTGCTGAGGTTCAACGGCAATATCTAAGCGTTGGCTCAGAGTTTGCTCGATGATATGGCGGTAGAGAATCCGTTGAATAAACTTCGGTAAATCGCCAGTTGTATTGAGATAACCAATGGCCTGTTTTAAAGAAATTGCCTGGTCATCAATGGTAATGAAATTGTCAGTCATAATCCGTTGCTGTGATGTGGACAGGGGAACCCCCTAGATGGCTTAGATACGTTCTCTAATACCTTGAATTGAGCCGCTGATCAGAGAAATCAGAATTGGACTCATTGAGATGGACTCATTGAGAAAGGTTCCCGCGATCGCACCTTAACGCACTTTCCCACCGCAAACTCTGGCACAATAGCCTCAAGCCGATTTTCACTCTAAGCCTTCGAGAACTGTCCATGGCGATCGCCCTTTCATCCCTAGAAGCCGGACTCATTGTCTCGTGTCAAGCTCCTCCAGACTCTCCCCTCCACAATCCGACCATCATTGCGGCCATGGCCCAAGCCGCCGTCAACCAAGGAGCCGTGGGGATTCGCGTCGATACCCCGGCCCATGTGCAAGCGGTTCGTCAGCAACTCCCAAACACCCCCATTATCGGCTTATGGAAACAGGTCTGTTCCGATAGCGATGTTTACATTACCCCACAATTTCACCATGCAGCGGCGATCGCCGCCGCCGGGGCCGATATTATCGCCCTCGACGCCACCGAACGGCCTCGTCCCCAGGGAGAAACCCTAGCGGAGATTGTGCAACGAGTCCAGTCCCAGTTAGGAACCACCATGATGGCAGATATCGACAGCCTCGACGCAGCTCAGACGGCGGCCCAACTGGGAATCGAGATCCTCGGGACGACGCTCTACGGCTATACCGCCACCACCGAGGGTCAAACCCCGCCAGCCTGGGACTTACTCAAGGATATCCTGGCCAGTTGTCCGGGATTCATCATCTGTGAAGGGGGGATTGCCTCGCCAGAGATGGCACGACAGGCGCTTAAAATTGGCGCTAACGCCGTTGTGGTTGGCACTGCGATTACGGGGATAGATATCTTAGTTCAGCGCTATCACAAGGCGATATTGGGGCAGTAGGCGACCCGTAGCGCGACCCATTTAACGATAGGATGGAAAGCAGCCCCGGCGAAGTGGGGTTGCAGCATTGTGGTGAGTAATCATGGTAGGGATCGTCAAGCAACCAATTCTAGTCTTTGGGCTTGGGGCCTCAGGCGCCTTGTGGCTTTTTGATAGTTTAGGCAATCGATTTACTGATTTCGGAGACTGGGGTGTGTGGGGGCTCATTATCGTAGGGGCCGTGATTTGGGGGTTGGGGCGTAACACGGCCCCCGCCACCGCTGAACCCCGGCTAACCCAAATCAATCGGGCCGAAGTTGAGCAAGCTTTAAATCGAGTTCGGGCCAGCCTAGGGATTTTAGCCCGCGAATGTGAGTTATCGGAGTCATCAGAGTTATCGCCAGAGATCTCTGAGTCGTCTCGAGTCGAGGCATTTGAAGGGCAACTCGAGGCATTAGTCGCGACCGATGAGACTCGCCCCCTTCAGATCGCTGTGACGGGCCGCAAGTCTGTGGGCAAAACCTCCTTAGTGACAGCATTAGAGGCTGAACTGGCGATGGGGTCTACCTTAGATGTCGAAATTCAGGAATTACCCGCTTGTCTGCAACGAGAGGATGCGACGCTATTGGCCCAGGCTCAACGGGCCGATGTTCTCGTGTTTGTGGTTGATGGCGATATTCGAGAATCTGAGCTGGATTGGGTTGAGAGGATAACAGCCACAGGACAGGCGTTAATTCTCGTGTGGAATCAAAGCGATCGCCATCCTCCCCAACAACAGGCTCAGATTTTAGGTCGGATTCGTCAACAGGCTGAACCCTATCTCCGGGGCGATCGCATTCTCGCCATCGCTGCGGCCCCCAGTCCCATTGAAGTGCGCCAATATAAGCCCGACCATAGTGTTGAAACCTCCACAACAACCCCAGCCCCGGAACTGGCGGCCCTCAGTGAATGTTTAGAGACGCTGCACCAAGATGCTCCCAGCCTGATCTGGGCCACCAGTTACCGAGCCGCACAAGCCTTACGGAGTGACATCCGCCGCGAGATTAACCGTTTCCGTCGTCAGCGGGCCTTGCCCCTGATTCGTCAATCCCAATGGATTGCAGCGGCGGCGGCCTTTGGGAATCCGGTTCCCAGTTTAGATTTATTGGCGACGGCGGCGGTCAATGTGCAATTGGTGATGAACTTGGGCAAAATCTATCAGCAACGGTTATCACTGGACCAAGCGAAAGCGGCGGCGAAAACCTTGGCGGAGGTTTTGGTGAAATTGGGGTTAGTCGAAGTGTCAACCCAACTGGTCACCACGGCTTTGAAACACAATCCCATTACCTTTGTGGCCGGGGGCGCGACTCAGGGGTTGAGTGCGGCGTACCTGACGCATATTGCGGGGTTGAGTTTAATTGAGTATTTTGAGCAGTGCGATGAACTGGCCGCTCGTGAGGGTGGGGCGATTCTGAATGGGGAGCGGTTTGCTGCCATTGTCAAACAGGTGTTTGAGAAAAATCGTCGCAAAGCCTTTGTTCAATCGTTAATTCGTCAAGCCGGCGATCGCTTTGCCACGAAACCGGCCTAAGCCACGGCTCCAGGGCTAGA
>SIHH01000211.1 GCA_004299065.1 Phormidium sp. SL48-SHIP
GAACAGGGAACAGGGAACAGGGAACAGGGAACAGGGAACACCGGAACAGGGAACACCGGAACAGGGAACAGGGTTTGCCTCTTGCCTCTTGCCATCCCCTCCTGGGAGGGGTTAGGGGTGGGTTATGCCTCTTGCCTGTTGCCTTTTTATCCCCTATTTTTTGTACGATTCAGACCAACTTTTGCTATAAGTGGTGTCAGTGAACGACGGCTTCTAGGGATTGAGGTTGAAACATTTGGGTGCTTAAATACCGTTCTCCGCCACTGGCTTGAATCGTGACAATGGTGCGATCGCAGTCGTCTGAACTTGCCCCAATCTCCAAAGCGACTGACACCACAGCCCCGGTTGAAATCCCACTCATAATGCCTTCTGTTTCGGCTAAAAGTAACCCAAATTTGTAGGCTTCGTCCTCGGTCACTTGGACAACCTCATCGATTAAATCTTCCCGTAACACATCCGGGATAAACCCTGCACCAATTCCTTGGATATCATGAATGCCGCGATTTTTGCCACTCAAAACGGCACTGGATGCGGGTTCTACGGCAATAATTTTCAACTCTGGATTTTGCTGTTTTAAATAATAACCTGCTCCCGTCAACGTCCCCCCAGTGCCGACACCCACTACAAAAACATCAATTTTTCCCTCGGTATCCGCCCAAATTTCGGGTCCCGTTGTTTGGTAGTGAATTTTGGGGTTAGCGGGGTTACTAAACTGTTGGGGAGAAAAGGAATTCGGAATACTCGCGAGAAGTTCATTAGCCCGGGCGATCGCACCCGCCATGTCCAATTTAGCCGGTGTTGTCACGACTTCAGCCCCATAGGCTTTTAACAATTGTTGCCGTTCCTGACTCATATTATCGGGCATGGTCAAAATTAGACGATAACCATTCGCGGCACAAACCATCGCCAAACCAATCCCCGTATTACCCGATGTCGCCTCGATAATGGTTGAACGTCCCCGTTGAATCAACCCCGCGTTTTCCGCTTCTTTAATCATACTCACGGCAATGCGATCCTTAATGGATCGCCCTGGGTTCAAACTTTCTAGTTTCAAAATGATGTCAGCATTGCAGTGGTACTGTTTTGGCAAATGCTGCAATCGAATTAAGGGCGTGTTGCCAATGACGTCATTGATGCTTTTGTAGATTTTCATGGGTTTTAAAATAGAGTTGTAAACGAGATTTAAAAAATCGAAAAATCCAAGGAACTAAACACTAAAAACAAGCTCAATGTTTAGATTTAAATGCTTTGGGATTAAATCAACAGCTCGTACCAGGCGACAACCATGACCCCCATCAAAATAAGATGGGGCATTGTTTTAAGCAGAGGACGGCCCGTGATTTTCAACAGGGGAAAGATGCTAAATCCTAAAATCAACAGTAAGGTCACGCCTTGCAGAAACTGGGCGACCTCCAAACTCCAGGTTAGAGTGGGTAATCCCTCCCCACTGAAGCCAAATGTGCGAGCGGTTACGGACAGAATCTGACCGGCTTCGGTCATGGCGGAGGGTAGGTAATGAGCTAAGTTTCCCGCCAAAACTAGGGGCAGGTAGGCATAAATGACGGTTTGATACTCCGGCATCTCGGCGTCAAAGAAGCCAGCGATTTTGTGAGCTGTATAGGTCAGAATCAGGGGGATGGACAAGATGAGGCTAACCACCGGAATGGCGATCGCCAAATGCTCAGAATCGATCGCCAACTCGGACCAACCGAACCAGCCTAAAATCTCTTGGGAATGGTGCATAAACACCCCACCGAACAGCAACAGCAGTAGGGCAATTTCCGCCGGGAACCCTCGATGGCCTTCCCAAATATCCGCCGCCGGGAAGCGGAGATTCAACTGTCCCGAACGGTTGGGACAGGCCTTGACACAAGTCATACAGAACATACAATCGCGATTATCGGGCAACTGAGCTGGATGGGAATACAGGGGACAGCCCCCCGTTGCCTGTCCCTCTGTGGGCAGGGCATCGGGAAAATTAACGGGAGTCTCATCGCTACCTCGATAGCAGCCAAAGGTCTGACATTGGGTCCCGCAAACCTGCGGCGTCGATCGCAATTCCAGCACCGCCAATTTAGCGAACATCCCATTCATGCCACCGATGGGGCAGAGGTGACGACACCACAAGCGACGCTCGTAGATGACGCTACAAATAACCGCCCCCGCCGCAATCACCAGCAGCAGCCACGCTGACAGATAGGCCCGATGAGGAAGATCCCACAATTTTTCCCAGAGATAAATGGCGACAAACCCGGCCCACAGCAGCCACGCTCCCCACTTGTTCAGCCATTTGGTCGGCCAGGGTAATAACTGCCTCGGCCAAATCCACAGGGAGACGGTTCTGGCCCATTCTCCGACAATCATAAATGGACAAACGGCACACCAGAGGCGGCCGATGACGGGAAACAACAGCAGATAAAACGGCCACCACCACGCCCAAAATAGGTTCAAGGCTACGTTGGCATCCCGAGTCTGCGGACCAATCAACCCCATCACGGTAACGGGGATAAAAATCAGCATCATCGGCCACCAAATGGCTTTGGGCCACCAGTCACTTAAGAGGAATTGCCGTAATCCAGGAATTTGGTTGAGTAAGTCGACTCGAAAGGTGTTTTTCGGGGATTCGAGGGACCACAAGACTTGTTCGGGAATGACCGACTGCCCCACGGGGGTCATGGCTACGGCCCGTTTTAAAATCCCTTCCAATTCGCCGATGTTGCCGGGATAGTCATAGCTGAGTAGCCGTCGCAAGTCGGCTTGATCGAGTTGTAGGGGGGGGCGACCCTGTTCCCGACAAAATTTGTCTAGGAAATGGTGGGCGAAGGCGGGGATATCCCCTTTCCGTTGCGGTAGGGTGAAGAGTTTGATGCTGTGGGCATCGATGTCGGAGAAGGGGAGTTTTTGGGGACTGGTGAGGATGAGACGCACCGAGAGGGTGGGGGAGGATTGCTCGATGACCTGCTGCTGCATCTCAACGGGGGCGTTGGGGATCGCATGTCCGGTTTTGAGGTAGTGAGCGAGTCGATCGCGATCGCCCCGTGTGAGGAGTTGGATATTAGTGATCGCTAAGGTTCCTCGTTCTAAGAGGGCGATCGCTCCCTGGAGTCCGTCATACTGCCCAAATAAGATATCGGTGTTCACCGCTCCCGCTCCATCTAAGGGCAGTTGGGCACAGTCGATTTCGGCGAAGGGCCGATCTTTGAGTCCAGACTGGCGATGAATGAGTCCGGCAATAAAGGTTTTTCCGCTTCCTGATGGCCCTTGGAGGAACACGGGTTTTAAGTCTCCGGCGGCCTGTTTGACCTGTTTGGCTAGTTTCTGGCTGGGTTTGGTCTCTCCAATAATGGTTTCGTTGAGAGAGAGGGGGCGAACATAGGGTTGTAATCCCTGAATACGCGCTTGTTCTTGGGCCAGACGTTGGGAAAAGCGCAGCAAATCTTGGGCTAAGAGGGTATTGATGGCATTATTAATGTCGGGATGCTCGGTTTTGAGATCCTCGAAGCGATCGCGGGGCAAGAACCAAATTTCGCTACAGCTGATCGTCTTCGCCCCAGAGCGATAATTGTCTGTGTCTTCCCCCGCCCCGATGGAGATATGGCCGAACAGTTCCCCGGCGTTACGATAGATGACATGGGTTTGACCGACGGGGGAGGCTCGATAAATTTCGACGGTCCCCCACTTGAGCAGGTATAACCCTTTGGGATAGGTGTCTTGGTCGTAGATTGTGGTGTCGGAGTCTGCCCGCAACAGGTTTAGGGATGAGGCGATCGCGGCGATCGTCTCGGGCCTCAATGTTCCCCAAATGCGATGAAAACTCAACCAGGTGATGCAGTCTTCAATGTCTTGGCGATCGGGTTCGGGAGATTTGGGGAAAATTTGCTGTGTCATTTGGCATCCGGGAGAATGGACAATTTAGAGTACGGTCTTGGTGATTCCCATTGTCTCTACAAGTCCACGCTCGCAGGTTTCGAGACCCATTCTCTAACCTGTTGCAACCCATCGGGTAGATCTGAGAGTTCGCTAAGACACAGTCAATCTCAACCGTCAATCTCAAGGGTATTTTTCCCATCCCATGCAGCCTTGTACGTCAACTGGCTGAGCTGATGACTATCCCCTAATCCAGATGAAAACTGGCTTTCGCTCAGTTGGGGCAAGGAACGCTCGTCCTTGTACGCTATGGTAATCGCGACCAAATCTTACACTCAAACTATACCATATTTATTTATAGTTTTACATCGCTCAATGAATTTATGGGACGGTTGGGTTTGATGTTTGGGTTTGATGTTTGGGTTTGGGATATGAAGAGCGATCGCAGGTTAGCTCAAGGGTTGGCTCAAGGGAGTCCCGTGTCCCGCAATTGACGAACATTTTGTCTTCTCCCCCGCAATTCACGAACATTCCCAAAAACTTGCGTTAGAATGGCGACTGTTGTTCAAAACGTTAAGATATATGAACTCTCAACGCCGATTCCAATGGCTTACGGGTGCAATGGTGCTATTGAGTACGACAACGCTGGCGGTAACTCCGAGTCGTGCTGAGGTGACGACCTCCTCTCCTGAGTTAGAGACTGAAGTGGCTCAACTGGGTGTTGGAAGTCTGGTTGATTCTCTAGCGGCGGCCGGAGATATGAACACACTGCTACAATTGGCAGAATTAGCGGGAATGGCGGACACCTTGGCTAATGATGGACCGTTCACGTTATTTGCTCCCACGGACCAAGCGTTTCAAGATTTACCTCAGTCTGTGGTGAATGCCTTAACTGACCCGGCGAATCGGGATTTGTTGCAGGATGTTTTAGGAATGCACGTTGTTCCTGAAATTCTCGAAGCCAATGATATTGGTAATGAAGTGTTGGACACGCTGAATGGCCCGGTCAATGCTAGGGTTCAGGGAAATCGGGTTAATGTTGGCCCCGCTCGGGTCATTGACACGGATATTCCGGCCAATAATGGGGTAATTCACAAGATTGATACGGTGATTGTTCCCGGTGATTTGCAATCTCGGTTAGATGAACGGTCGACTGAGACGACGACTGAGACGACGACTGAGACGAGGACGGAAACACGAACGACTCCGGCCCCGGCACCCCGTTCGACTCCGGCACCCCGTTCGACTCCTAGGACATTTCCTGTCACCTGGTAATGGGTTGAGTCGTGGCGAGTGACTAGGGGCAAAACCTCTGCATTGTTGGGTTTTCGTTGGTTGCGTCCCTGGTTTCCTGATTGCGATACGTTGAGTTTTTAAATTGTTGAATTAGGTAGGGGTTCAGTCTATTGAACTCCTATTTTTTAGGCAATATTTATGAATGGATTATGGGGTTTTAACCTGAAGTTGTCGAAGACGATTGAGGGCGGCGGCCAGTTCAAAACGACGGAATTGGGCTAGATTTCCCACGGGGAAGGGGGAGAGAATGTCTAAGCCTTGGGAGGCGATCGCCCCCTCAATTTCGTCTAATATCTGTCTGAGGGTCTTATCAGTTCCTGAGTATTCCTGTTTGAGATAGACCATGGCTTCGGCAATGGCCCGCAACTGTCCCGCATCAACGAGTTGTTCGACGGCGGATACATCAATCTCATCGCTGCCAAAGACGATTTCATCTTCGTCTCGCACTTGCCATTTGACGGCCCGTTTCCCCCGACTGGGGTCGAGATGTTCGGCCAGGAGATAGCGAGGGGTGAGGGGTCCGAGTCCACCGCTGGCTTCGGTTTGGCGGCCGGTGTCGTACTTGGTGGCGATGTCTTTGACTTGCTCGGTGACGTTGTGGGGGCGATAGTGGGTCATGGCGATCGCCGTATCGGCGGCCTCGAAGTAATCGCCACTTCCTCCCATGACGAGAATGGTGGAAATCCCCTGTTCGTCAAAGAGGGGACGCACGCGATCGACGAAGGGGGTAATGGGTTCATGTTCCTTGGCGATCAATTCTTGCATCCGGCGATCGCGAATGGTGAAGTTCGTCGCTGAGGTGTCTTCGTCAATCAGTAAGGCGGTGGCCCCGGCTTCGATGGCTTCGATGATATTAGCCGCCTGAGAGGTACTCCCGCTGGCGTTTTCGGTGGAGAAGGCGGTGGTGGTTTGTCCTTGGGGCAAATTGTTGATAAATGCCGAAATGTCCACCCCACGCACGGAACGACCATCTTCGGCGCGAATTTTCACGGCGGCGTCATCGGTGACGACAAATTCGCGACCATCGCCAGGAATGCGGTTGTAGACCCCTAATTCGATCGCCCGCAGCAGGGTAGATTTGCCATGATAGCCGCCACCGACAATCAGGGTAATGCCCCGAGGAATGCCCATACCGCTGATGGGTCCGCCGTTGGGCCGCTTAAAGGTGACTCGTAGGGATTCGGGCGACTCAAAGGGGACGGCGTTGGTCTCCAGGGGACGGGCATCGACGCCACTGCGCCGGGGTAAAATTGAGCCGTCGGCAACGAAGGCGATGAGGTTGGTTTGGGGGAGTTGCGATCGCAGCCAGTCGGCATCCTCGATGGTTTCGACGTGCTGCTGAATGGCGGCTGCATCGAGGTTTTGGTAGATGAGGGCGCGATCGACCAGTTCCGGGATGTCATCACAGAGCATTTCGGCGGCCTGTCGCCCCAAAATGCGCCGTCCTTGGGCGGGAAGTCCCACGGTGAAGCGAATTTCTACGCCTTTGGGGTTGACAAATGCAGAGGTTCGTGCTATTACTTCTTGACCGAGACGACAGACGGCGATCGCGCCACTTTTGCCGGTTCCCCGTTTCTGACTCAATTGACGACAGGCCCGAGAAAAGGCCCGCGTCAGATAATCCCGTAGGGCCACTTCCCGCGAGAGACTGGCGTAGAGGTGTTCCGGAAAGCCAGCGACGCTCATGGGAACCCAGACACTCAACTGACTCGGTGCGGCGAAGGGATCTCCTTGAACATAGTCAATGGTCAGTTTAAAGTCGGGGAACTGGTATTGTCCCCGCAGGTCTTTATAGGCTTTGTAGCCGCGTCCATCGAGGTTGAGGAGGGTATCTTCGAGATGCTGTGCGTCAGTCATGGGTCTAGCGGAGGGTCTCTAGGGATTTTCTCATGCTGAGGGTC
>SIHH01000212.1 GCA_004299065.1 Phormidium sp. SL48-SHIP
AACGGTTAACAGTTAACGGTTGACGGCTTTAACTGGGTTAGGGTGTCGCGGATGAGATCGCCGGGAACGCGATCGCTCACCGTTGCATTGCCGATGCGGGTTGGGAGAACAAAGCGAACTCGTCCGTCTTTGACCTTCTTATCGGTTTGCAGTTTGGCGATGATGGCCTCAATCTCAACCCCTTCGGGAATGCGAGTGGGAAGGCCGGCTTTCTCAATAATCTGGGTTTGGCGGGCGTCATCTTCGGCGGACCAAAGGTTGAGGGCGACGGCTAGACGACTGGCGGCGATCATGCCGATGGCGACCCCTTCGCCGTGGAGAAGTTCGGTATAGCCGGTTAGACTCTCTACGGCATGACCGATGGTATGGCCGTAGTTGAGGATGGCCCGTAATCCCGCTTCTTTCTCATCTTGACCAACGACCTCGGCTTTAGCTTGACACGATCGCATGAGGATTTCGTGCAACAGTTGATTGGAGAGATGGCCGGGATTCGCCAGATCTTTGGCGGCTTCTAGTTGACTGAATAATTCAGCATCCCAAATAACTCCATATTTAATCACTTCGGCAATCCCGGCGCGAAACTCTCGTTCGGGCAGTGTTGTTAACACAGCGGGGTCAATGAGGACCAAACGGGGCTGATAGAAGGCGCCGATGAGGTTTTTGCCCTGGGGATGGTTGACGCCGGTTTTACCGCCGATAGAGGCATCGACCATGGCTAACAGGGTTGTGGGAATTTGGATAAAGCCAATGCCCCGTAGCCAGGTGGCGGCAGCAAAGCCCGTCATATCGCCCACCACACCGCCGCCAAGGGCAACAAAGGTTGAATTACGTTCTAACCCTGCTGCTAGGGCTTTATCGTACAGCTGCGCCACGGAATCGAGGGTTTTATAGGCTTCCCCATCGTTGAAGAGATGCTGATGAACCTCGAAACCGGCGCTTTCTAAGCTGGCGATCGCCCGTTTACCGTAATAGCCAAACACCGTGGGATTGGAGACCAGCATCACCTTACGCCCCAAATTCAGGGATTTGAGCCAGGCCCCGAGGCGATCGAGGCTATCGGAAGCCAGGGCGATCTCGTAGGCGTTTTGAGGCAAGTTCACAGGGATAACGGACTGCGTCATGGTTTAATAAAGTCAAATAGATATTGATAAAACAGGAGATAAGCCTATGTCTGGTGTTGTGGCATATTTGCTCATGGTGGGTGGGGCGTTTGCGTTAGCGGTGGTCTTGTTGCTCGGACTTCGGGCCGTCAAGCTGATTTAGGGGCGGCTGAGGGGGCAACGCCCCTAGTGTTGGGGCCAACCCTGAACAAACGAAAGACGCGATCACTGCGCGATCGCGTCTTTCCGTTTTAGCATTCTATGAGATTTTGGCGAGGTTTGAACAGGTTGGCAAGGTGGCATTACCCTCTCAAGGAATGACTAACAGTAGAGGGCTGGGCGACCGCCGTCCGTTGGCTAGTCCCCGGAACAGACAAGGACCCCGGTTGACCATTGAGACGATTTAGGCTCTGACGATTTACGGTGTAGGCGTCTTGAAACTCTTGGCCGGGGGGAGATTCGACCAGGGATTCGGCCCCTGTGAGGTTGAAGCGATAACCCACATTGCGAACGGTTTGAATTAAGTTCGGTTGGCGGGGATCTCGTTCGATTTTTTTCCGCAGTGAGAGAACATGGGTGTCAATGGTGCGGGGATTGTCAATCGCATCGGGCCAAGCTCGTTGTAGTAACTCTGAACGACTCAGGGGCGTTCCCCCAGCCTGAGCTAACACATACAATAAGCTAAACTCTTGCGGGGTTAATTCAATGGGCTGATCTTGATAGCGGACACGCCGCTGCACGATATCGACTTTGATGTCACCATATTCGAGATAGGCGGGAGGCGCCATGGTGCGGTGACGACGTAAGAGGGCTTCGACCCGAGCCAGAAACTCCTGCATTCCAAAGGGTTTGCAGATATAGTCATCAGCCCCGGCTTTGAGGGCGGTGACGATGTCAGCTTCGCTATTACGCGCTGATAACATGAGGACAAGACATTGATGTTGTTGATAAAGCCAACGGGCAAATTCAACCCCATCTCCGTCTCGAAGATCTGAGTCAACAATGGCTAAGGTCGGCTGGCGGTGATAGAAGACATCTTGTGCGTGTCGGAGGTCTGCGGACTGACACACGCTATATCCGGCTTGCTGAAGATGCCAACCTAGGAGCGATCGCAGTTGAGGGTTTCCCTCAACGATTTGGATGCAAACAGAACTCACAACAAACTATACCCCTGTAGTGTTCGATCGGTCTGAAACGAGAAGCAACCCTACGCTAGCAAAGGCTTTGTCATGGTTCTGTAACTCCTGTTACCTGACGTTGGCCAGTGATCTCGGTCAGAGACAGGCTTGAGTGGTTTCTGTTACCCTGAAAGGAGAGGGTCAGCCCTCGGGCTGACTCTCCTGTTCCCCGTCAATTTGTCCTTCTGTTAACCGGCTTAACCATGTTACAAAATACTCTGACAATCCGGCATTACCAAGCCTTGACTGACCGCTTTACGAGTCTCTGGGGTCGAGGCTATCGCACTGATGATCTTAGACTCTACTTAGATGGTTATTTAAGTGCGCTGCGTCAAGATAAAAGTCTAGAACCGATCCTGATCCATCGTCTTGAGGAGGAGGCGTTACGCTTTATTCAAGACCCCTCTAACTTTGAGGTTCCCTATTATTAAGTCTCGCGGGACAAGAGGGACCCTCAGCCATCCGGTTCAGGCTAGAGGCTGCACTCAGGGTCAGTCCCTTTGGGACATCCCCAGGTGTTCACCCTGAGGCGTTGGGAGTTGATTGGGCCAAACAATAACAGTTTTTGCCCTGTTTTTTAGCCTCAAACATGGCTTCGTCGGCGAGATGAATTAGCTGATCAAGCTGATGTTCATGGATTGGGTAAATACCAATTCCTAGGCTGGTGGTGACTGAGACGGTTCCCTCTGCTAGCTCAAAGGGGTCAGAGAGGGTTTTGACTAATTTTTGAGCGACACGCTCGGCATCCGCAACGCTCGGAATGCCGGGCAAAATAACGGTAAATTCATCTCCACCCAGGCGAGCAACAGTGTCACTTCCTCGTAAACTGCTACTCAACCGATTGGCAACATGTTGTAGCAAAATATCACCGGAAGCGTGACCCAAGGTATCATTAACCTCCTTGAATCCATCGAGATCTAAAAACATAACTCCCACAAGTTTTTGATTGCTTTGCGCCCAATCAATAGACTGTCTAAGACGTTCTTGAAAAAGTTTGCGGTTGGGCAATCCTGTGAGTTCGTCGTGATTGGCATCTTGTTTGAGGGCAGCATTGGACTCGGCCAACTCGGCGGCCATCTGTTTCAGTTGGTCTTCGAGGAGCTTGCGTTCGGTAATATCGCGAATGACACCAATGAGAAAGTGGTTACCCGAGCCATCGGCGTGAAGCGATCGCTTGGTGGCCAGGATATGAATGTTTCCTTCAGCGTCGGTGAGGGTTTCTTCGGTTTCGCGATCGCACCCGGTTTGCAAAACCTGTTCATCTTCTCGCCGGAAAGCTTCGGCTTGGGCTTGGGGAAAGATTTCAGATTCTGAGCGATCGAGTAATGTCGTCAGAGGATAGCCGACTAAGTCACTATAGGCTTGGTTCAACACCACAGAACGTAAGGCGGTATCTTTGACAAAAATGGGGTCAGGAATCGTATTGATGATGCTTTGCAAAAATTCCTTAGATTTGCGTAATTCCTCACCTAAATAGGCGAGATAGCCCACAATGACAGCCGTTGAGCCAGAGAGAGACAACAGGGCCGGAATCACCGGAATCCAAACATGGAGACAATACGCACCATAGCTGAGTCCGGTCAACACTAGCATGGCGATGATGAGAGCCACCAGCGATCGCCGCACCGAGGGTAAGATCCAACTCAGGAACGCCCCTAACCAAGCCCAAGCTAAGATCCAGATGACTTCAGCCAGTTCCGGCCAGACGGTCAGCATGGGCCGTCCCTCTAACGACGCATCGAGAAGCTGTCCGACAAACTCGGCCTGAAGTAATACCCCGGGGACTTCCTTCTGAGTATTGAGAAGACTGCGACTATAGGGGGTAATAAACACATCTCGGATACTCGACGCGGTCGAACCAATCAAGACCACGCGATCGCGAATCAACTCGTCGGACACCTCCCCATTTAAGACCTGCTGTAAGGTGGCGGTTTTAATATCGCTAGCGGGACCGCGATAGTTGAGTAGAAACTGATAGCCGCGATCGTCGGCCTGAACATAGGGGCCATCATGGGCCTCGAAGCGAGGAAAGACCACTGTACCGAGCTGCATCTCCCCCGTCGGGGCCTCTCGGGGGGTCATATTCTCCTGTTCCAAGTACAGCAACGCCAACTTGAGAGCAAAGCTACGATGAAACTGCCGATTCTCATCACGCAGAAAGAGGTAACTACGGCGGACAACCCCATCAGCGTCGACTAATGTATTGTTAAACCCGACCGCATTTCGGTCTTTGAGAACCTGAGGCGCATCCACTTTAGAACCGGGTTCGTAGCCAATTTTCTCAATTCCGATGAGGTTCTCTTGCTGTTCAAACAACTCAACCAGTTCGTCATGACCCGGCTCAACGGGTAAATCTCGATAGATATCTAAGCCAATGGCGCGAGGGTTTGACTCATTTAAGCGTTCAATCAAATCGGCCAAAACCTGGTCAGGAATCGGCCAGGTTCCCACTTCCCGCAAGTCATCTTCATCAATTCCCACCACTAACAGACGGTCATTGAGGGGAGAGGAGGGTCGTAGGCGTAAAAAGAGATCCGATGCGGCCCATTCGGCCCCTTGCAAGAGTCCCAAACCCCGCAACACTAACACCAGTCCCGCAACACCGGTGGCCGCAATCATCTTGTACCCTTCGGACGAGGAGATGTCGAAGGTGCGTTGAGCCAAACGTCGTTTCAAGGCTGACCACATGATGGTTGGGGCGATAGGGTAAGGGGTTACACAAAACAGTGGATGCTGAGGGCTAATCCTAAGCCGATGAATAGGCCCGTCACGCTGGTGATGATGACTCCAAGATGCTCTGCAAACGTTCCCTGATAGGCAATGGTGGCTTGATGAACTCCCGGAGGAATCCAGACTTGAATCCGCCCATCTGGGGTATGGTCAACCCGTTGCCAAGGGCGGTCATCGAGACGAACGAACCAAGCGGGATAGTCGAAGGTCCGTAGTTCGACGGCTTGGGAGACGAGGGTGGGATTGTGAGCGGAAAAGACTCGTTGACCGGGTTGCCAGCGATCGCGTGATAGCTCCCCTTCTCCTCCATTTTGCCAGGCTAATAAGGGATACTCCTGAGGCGGTGGCATTTCTAAGTTTACCCATTTGGCTCGATATTCGTAGACATCGACAAGAGCAAGTTGTTGTCCGCGTCGCCAATGCCAGTTGAGAAATAGCTCTCCTGGGGGCAGCGTGTAGGTGTCACTGATGGTTTTTTGGCTGGCCAGTCGGGCAAATTGATGGATGCTTGAGGGGTCGTAGCTGGCTCGTTCGGCGATCATGATGCCTTGGGCGATCTGGGTGGCGATCGCCACGCCTAACAGCCCGCAGAGGAGGGCGACGGCGCCTTGACGGGCGGGGGATGAGGAATGGCTGCGATCGCTCGTGGCCAGACCATGTCCGAGCAGCAATGGCACATAGACGCAGGGAATGGCCAGCCAACGCCAGGAAAACTGAATCGCTTGTAAGACGTAGGTGGGTTCATACAGCCATCCTAGGAGATCGGTGGTCATCAGCAAGGCAATGCTACTGCCCACGAGCCAATAGCCACTGAGGCGCAATTGGGGGGCTTTGGGAAGCCAATCGCAGGCGATCCCGAGGCGAACCAGAGCTGCCCCGAGGCTAACGAACAGGGACAGCCACCAGAGATCGAGTAACCCGCGATCGAACCAATGGTCTGTGAGTTGGGGCTGGAATTGCCAAAGTCCCGATAGGATGAGGCGATTTTGCGGCAGGTAGTCGGGGGAATTGTAGAGGGCGGATAGTTGTACGGAACCGCTATCGAGGAGAATGGGAATGAGGAAAAATGCGCTCAGTCCAAGGGCCAGGAGAACGGCAAGGTAACAGCGATATAAGGCCGATTTGCGTTGGCCTGGGGCGGCGATCCAGGCGGGAAAAGGTAGCCAAATCAGGGTGAAAATCAGCAGGGTGGGCAGATGGGAGAGGATGAGGAGGGTATAGGCCCCCGTCAAGGGTAGAATTTTGCTTCCCAGGAGGGTTCTCCAGCTTGTGAGGAGGCCTCTCCTGGAGAGGTCGGGGTCTTCGTCTGAATCGAGTGGGTTGGGCGGGTGATGGTTTTCTGCAACGAGGTCTTCTGCAACGAGGTCTAGGGTGGTGAGGTTAATCCAGGGAATGAGGGCGATGGCCCAGACTTCTCCGAGGGACCCTCGTTGATAGATATCGACCAGGAAATAGGGGGAGAGGATGCCCAAGGCGGCAACGAGGATGGCAATCCAGCGAGGAAAGAGGCGATCGCCTAAGCCATATAAGCCAGCGGCTAGGACGGCTAGGGCCAGGGCCATGCTACCAATGAGAGAGCCTTCGAGTCCCCATCCCAGGGCGCGAAAGGGCAAGGTCGCCAGCATACAAAGGGGGGGATAGAAGGCAAAGGTGGCATTACCAAAGCCGAAGTTGGAGAATTCTAGCCAGCGAGGATAGACTTGTCCGCTAAAAAACTGATGTTGGTATTGAATGGCCCAACTGAGGTTAAAGTGGGTCGAATGGGTGATTGGATAGCTACGTTCGAGCATTGGCGCGATCGCCACCAAAATCACCGCCCCGAGGATGAGCCAACTTTGCCAATGCCGAATCATAGTTAGTTTGTTGTTCGTTGTGATTCTTGAGTCGCTAATGGTTAGACATCATATAGCGTTTCCCGATCTGATGAGGCACACCCTGTTCCC
>SIHH01000213.1 GCA_004299065.1 Phormidium sp. SL48-SHIP
GCCCAACACCGACTCCAACAATCCCCAGACCACTATCCCCTCACCCACGCCGCCTACGACAACATTCGCCAGAAAGCCGATCGCTTCCAAAACCGAGTCCAAACCTCCCCCCCACCCGTCTACACCGGAACCCGACGCGACGACTACCGCCAAGCCGCCACCACCGGACTCACCCCCAGCCTCTACACCGCCTTAGTTTGCGTCATCGAAGCGGCCGCCGACCATTGCCAAACCACCATCGACACCCTCCTGGCTTGGGCCGAAGCCGACGGCGGAACCCAAGTCGGACAAGGACACCGTGACGATCTCATCGGGGCCGGACTCGATATCGGCCGCCTCTTTCACTACTACGCCCAAGCCTTTCAACTCGTCGCCCCCCAGATGTCGCCGAGAGAACAGCAACAAGTCCAAGATTGGTTCCTAGCCCTGGGACAACAAATCCAAACCAGTCATCGCTATTGGCTGCATCACCTCTCCCGCGAAGGGGCCAACAACCACCTCTCCCGACATTTACAAGGGATGTTGATTGCAGCCCTCTATAGCGAAGATGACGAGTTACTGGACTATGTTTTAGACGAAAGTCCCTGGAACTATGCCAACTTAGTCCGGGATGCCATTTATGAGGAAGATAACCCCGATAATCTCTTTCGCCGGAACCGGGACTTCTCTCATTTGCCCATTCAAGCGCGAACCGGGGAAATCTACGATCGCCACCGCAGCCTCCCCCATCCCCCCGCCCAAAATGACATCTACAACCGTCATCGCTGGTGGGACGAGGACGTGACCCAAGGGGTGGGATTTGCCTACAGTGTCTTCCACCTCGAAGGCCTCATCCTCACCGCTCATATAGCGGAACTCAACGGCCTGCAATACCCACAACAGCACCCAGAACAACGATTGATGGACGTCGAAAATCAATCGATTCGCAATGCCCTGCGCTTCTACGGCCAGTATTACCTAGACTATCCCTGGGGACGAGAGGACTGCCGAGACATCGAAGACCTCGAACCCTCCCCCGACCCCTACGACGGCGACTGTCCCATCGCCTATGAACCCTATTTCGGGGAAAACCCCAAATACCATACCCTCTATCTGTTCCTCCTGGCCCAAGACTATTACCCCGAGGATGCCGCCTTTTATGAGGATATTATCGCCGCCAACGAGCCGAAGTTAATCCCCCAGGCCCATCCTCTCCATAGTCCCGCCAGTGTCTTCACCTTTATCTATGGTGAATCCCATCAAACCCCAGAAAAACGGCGATAGACCGTAGCTAAGCCCCGCTCATCCCCCACATTGCCGGGAAAGAGAACCACCGGTAAATTGGGAAACTGAGGATGGGTTTCGGGAGTCCGCACAACAGAACAGCCAGCCAGAATTTGTCCCAAGAGTTTAGCTGTGCGCAGGGCCAACCCCTGACTTAAGACATCGTTGGACGTAATGCCCCCTTTACTAATCAGGAAGCCCAATTCCGGCGGTAACCCTCGCACCACATCCATGAGTAATTGAGACACCGCAACGCCGAACTTGAGACGGGTATCGCGGTCGGGAAATTGCAATTCTTCACGACTGGTATAGATAACCGGAGTTTGGCCGCTGGCCCAACTCTCTTGCACTTTCTCTAAAACTCCCGTCAACAACGCCTCTCGCTGTTGGGGAGACTCGTCAACCAGGTGGCTAACATCCACTTCCACCCCAGTCACTCCTGTTTCTTGTAACAGATGCTGGAGTTGTTGGGTGGTTTTCTTGACATGGGACCCGACTAAGACAGCCCCCGGTTTGCCACCCCGCACATATTGGGTCATATCTTCGGCGGCGATGGGTTGGGGGCCGAGATTGGCTAGGGAGGTGAGGAGGCTAGCGGCACTGCGGAAGAGAAAGCGTTTTCCTTGACTGGCGGCTTTGAGGATGTCGGCGGCGAATTGGTCTAAATCGGTTTGGGTTTCGGCATCCACGACGCCACAGGTGTTGTTTTCTAAGGCCATTAACCGCTCGAAACAGCCCGATCGCACGTCGTCTAGGGTAAATCGTTCCACGGCCTCAGCGGCAATGGTTCCCTGGGTTTTCTCGGCGACATAGTCGGGGAGATAGCTGTGGTGATAGCCAAAAACGGAGTCGCGGGCAAATTCGGTTTCATGGACGGGAACCGGTTGTCCGTCTACATGGAGATAATGGATGCTGTCGCGGGTGATGCGTCCTCCCTCAAAGAAGGCGGGGGTGAGAAAATGAGCGTCAAAGGAGCCGAGTTCTTGGGCGATCGCATCGGTTTCGATGGGATAATGACCCCGTAGGGTGGAGTCGGAGCGACTGACCACGAGGAAATCGTCAATCCCCACTTGAGCGATCGCCGTCTTGAGATTCTGACAGACCTCACAAGTCACCTGACGGGCCGCTTCGGGGGCCAAGGCGCGAGTATTGGTGAGGATGAAGAAAATCGGCGCCTCATCCACGAGTCCCAGTTTTAAGGTCTCGACATCCCATTGGGTTAGCAAGAGACAACTGTGAACCGTCTGGGAACCGGTGGGATCGTCGTCGAGAACGATGATTTTTGGGCTACTCATAGGAATAATGGCATTGCGGTGTTGGCATCGATCCCATTATTCCAGGTTCTCGCAAGGGTTAACAGTCCCGAGGGGCCTGATGATGCTGGAAACTCACCGGAAGACGGGTGCGTTCGATGCGAATGATTTGATAGGGTTGCGTAATGGCCATGGTCGCCATGCCACAACTACGAGTTTCGAGATAGTCCACAATCAGGCGGTTATCTTCGCGCCGTACTTGGTCAATCTCAACGCCGTAGGACCCATCGGGGCGATCGCCCAATCCCACGGCAATTAGACTATACTGCTCAAAGTCAATCTCGGGAATGTCGGCCGCTGGAGAGGTGTTCCCCTGAAGTTGTTGCCAAAAACGCTCCCAGTCTGATTCATCCGTAATGTGCTTCTCAAAAGACTCATTCAGTCCACTGTAGTTGCCTTGGATTTCGGTTTCAAAGGGAATCATCGCCAAGTCTGCATCGGTTGCCGGTTGAGACGATTGGGCCAAGACTCCCATACGGTAGAGTGAGACCGCTGAGTTGGCTAGTCCCTGGCGTAAGTCCCGGTAACACTCGCCCCAGGGCGTATCGCGGGCGGCGGTAGGACACGATGGGGTCTCAGTCTGGGCGGGACTGGTCAGGAGAACGCTGGCCAGGGAGAGGCTGAGGGGTAGGGTGAGGGCGATCGCCAATACACGCATCATAGAAGTTATCGTAATTGAACCTGTCGTCATTTGCCATCAACACTTAACACAATCCGTCACGACCCTGGCTGTTAGCTATGTGTATAGGGTTTGAGCTGCATATCAATTTTGCGAATATGGTTAATAAACCAATCTAGAAGCTTTTGGTTAACTTTCAGAACCAACGAAAGACTTGCACCTTCTTGACGGAATTGACCTTTAATCTCCTCAAAGGTTTGCCGAAAATAGGCATGAGCGTCTTTGTTTTTACAGGCAATTGGGCATTGATAGGCATTCATGCAGTTTTCTTCAAAACCAAAATGAAGTGCAATATATCGATCCAAAAACTTGATGATTTTTTCGATTTCTGACTTGCCTTTATTTTCTTGCAATGCGATCATCAAGAGATTGAGATGTTCAATCAATTGTTGATGTTGCTTGTCAATCGTATCAATTCCAACTCGCAAAGACTCATCCCAAGGAATCGTTCGCATCGCTTTAAGTCCCAATGAACGGTAAATAGTTCGGGGAAATCGCTGAACTAGGTAGGCCAAGAGAATCTTGGAGAGTTTATCTCCTCGTTTCTCAGTGCTATAGTCTTCATTTTAAAGCATTTTTCAGCTTAAATTCATCAAAGACTACCCATAACGAGTCAAAAGATGTTACAACAGTCGAGACCGATATGGCTAGGCTATTCCTAAACTTTGCCTAATCTTTACGGGAATTTAACGTTGACTCCCTATTCTGTGACCCAAGGGCTAGTTGGAGAAATCGTATTAGTCTCCGAGTCCTGGCTGGCACACACCCCACGGGGAGGAAATTATGCAATCGACCGTCATGCGTCATCGAACGAGTCGTATTTACGATCGCGGCGACCTATTACCGCAATCAACCACTGGAATTTGGCAAGTTTGCCAAGGCTGGGTTCAACTGAATACCTACATGGCTATGGGCGAAGAACGAGTTTTGGGATGGGTAGGTCCTTCGATGTGGTTAGGAGAAGGATTAACCGCTCGTCATAATCATCAAATGAAAGCCCTATCTCGGGTAATGATGACCTGGTATCCCCTCGATGAAATTGAACGTAGTCCTCAACTTGGCTACACGTTTATTCAACAGAAAGCCAAGCGACTCTATCAATTAGAACATTTGTTGAGTATTACCGCCCAGAAACGGGCCAGCGATCGCCTGGAAAACTTACTACGCTTACTCATCCGAGAAATGGGACAACCGACGGCCGACGGCGTTCGCCTTAAAGCCAGGCTGACTCACCAAGACTTAGCCAATGCGATCGGTGTCAATCGCGTCACCGTAACCCGCATTTTAGGGGAGTTCAAACGCCAAAATCGCCTGTTTTTGGATGCTTCCAAACATTGGTTAGTGATGCAGCCAGATGCCCGAAGCCTCATTGCGGCTTAACTAACGCGGCCTAACTAACGCGGCCTAACTGACGGCGATCGCCTCAGCCAACTGCATCAAAGTCACTTCCCAGACTAGACGTGGCTGCACAAAGCGATTTAGATGCCGTCGGGCATCTTCTAACGGTTGTAACACAGTCGGAGAGAGACTCCCGCCACTAGACCGCCAATAGGCTTGTTGGAGATAGTCAAGTAACCAAAGTTGTTCGGGGGTGTCCAGGGTGTGACTAATCTCCTTGGCTAACTGCAAAGCCTCCCGTAAACTTCTGGGATACTGATGGACTTTCTCTAGCAATTCGGCGGGAATAGCCTGTTGTTGGTCCCAAGCGGCAATGGCGACTCCCGGACTTCCCTGGGCGATCGCCAAGATAGCCGGATGGTTAAGTATTTCCCCATGTCCCGTCATCTGCAACACCTGGGCCATCTCCTCCCCCGAGAGACGAGAAAAGGGAATCCGCTGACAGCGAGAAACCAGTGTGGGCAACAAACTCTCGGAGGATGGGGCAATCAGGATTAACGTGGCCCGTCCGGGTTCTTCTAAGGTTTTCAGCAGTCCGTTGGCGGCGGCTTCAGCCATGCGTTCGGCCTGTTCGATGATAATGACTTTGCGAGAGGCTTCTAAGGGAGGGTTGGCCAGAAACTGACTCAGATCGCGAATTTGTTGCAGACGGATTTGCGGCGGTGATTTGCGTTTGAGTCCCCTCTCGCGGGCCTGGCTGACGGTATAGAGTTCTTTTTTGTCGAGATAGGTGGGTTCAACCTGAAGAAAGTCGGGATGATTGCCCAAATCCGGCCGAGAGGTCTTGAGGAGTTGTCGGGCAAAATAGCGGGCCGCGATCGCCCGGCCAATTCCCTCAGCCCCGACGAAAAGATAGGCCGGGGCAATGCGATCGCGGGCAATGGCGGCCTCGATAAATCGTAAACCAGCCGCCTGGCCGATGGGTTTGTCCAAAGCCACCATGTCTCTAAATGATGCGATGAGGATGAATCAACTCATAGCCGGCATCCTTAATTTTCTGGTTGGAGAGTTTACCGCTATAGCGAACGGTCGCCGGTTCGGACCCATCCCAGGTGACGGGGGGCAACTGATAGGTTTGACAGACCGCCTCAACTACCTCTCGGGTTGGCGGGTGGTCGTCGTCGACAAGATTATAAATCCCCGCAAGACCCTGATCTTGGGCAAAGGCCATGGCCCCGACAATATCATCGAGGTGAATCCAGTTACTGGGGCGAGATCCATCTCCTGGGCGAGTTTGTCCGGCCCAATGGCGGTAGATGCGATCGATCTCCCGGCCGGGGCCATAAATCCCTCCTAGGCGGAGGATACAGACTCGCAAGTCATCGTTCGCGGCGTTTAAGAGGGTTTGTTCCGTCTCGACTAAAATCTCGTAATTCTCCATCGTCGGTTGGGGAGGGGTGGTTTCGTTCACCCAACCGCCTCCCCAGTTGCCATAGACGCTACCACTGCCGGTATAGATAATCTGCCGCAGTTGGGGGACCTCAGGGAGAACGGACACAAGGGTTTTGGCGGTGTCCAGATAGACGCTTTGGTAGGAGGCCCGCCCTTTACTGGCGACACTCATCACTAGGGTATCTTGTCCCTGTAATAGCCGTTTGAGGTCGTCAGGGTTGTTGCCTTGGACGAGTTCGACGCGGGAGGCGATCGCCTCAAGTTCGGACACTCGTTCGGAACTGGTGGTGGTGGCGGTGACGTGATGGCCGGCGGCTTGCCAATGGTGGGCCGCTGCCATGCCGACATAGCCACAGCCGAGAATTGCAATGTTCACAGGTTGATCTCTCTAAAATGTCTACTCTCTCAAAACTGTTATGAATGCAGTTTTGAGGGAATCTCCTCGGGAATCTCTTCTGGGGAGATGTCGTCAAATAGATCTAAGGGAAAATGGCCGTAGGTGTCTCGAATGCCATCGTCATAGACGGACTGGCAAGAGATGAGAACGCCTCGTTCGTTGCCCTCGTAGCTGTTGAGGTAACAGAGGTCGGTACGAGGATTATATTTGAGATAGACGGCCCCGGCGATCGCATCGAGTTCGGGGGCGCGAGGATATCCTAATACATCGGTGTAGCGGTTGAGGGCGGCGATCGCCTCCTGGCTACTGTCGGCACAGATCCCGAAGATTTGATAGTCACAGTGAGGGGTGATGGCATAGAGGGCCTGACGGACGGCCCGGCGATCGGCGATCGCCTCGTCAATCAGTCCAACTCGCTTTAGGAGGGTTTGTTCGTGGTCTAGCATGGGGGAGAAGGGA
>SIHH01000214.1:0-4877 GCA_004299065.1 Phormidium sp. SL48-SHIP
GGTGAGGCATTATGCCGATTTCAGGTAGGTTTCGAGTTCTTCAGAACCGCCAACTAGCTGACCATCGACGAAGACTTGAGGCGCAGAAGTCTTGCCGGTCATGGCTTTCAGGGATGCGGTGGAAGCATCGCGGCCAAGGACGATTTCTTCGTATTCCCAACCTTTGTCGTCCAAGAGGGATTTGGCTTGGGCGCAGAAGGGGCAACCGACTTTCGAGAACAGGGAGACATGTTTGGGCTTGGCTTGAGGGTTGATGTAGCCCAACATGGTTTCAGCGTCGGAGACTTTGAAGGGATCTCCGGGTTCTTCGGGTTCGATGAACATTTTGTCGATGACGCCATCTTTGACATACATCGAGTAACGCCAGGAGCGTTTGCCGAAGCCGAGATCGGCTTTGTCCACTAACATTCCCATCTGTTCGGTAAAGTCACCGTTTCCGTCGGGAATGAGGGTCACGTTGTCACATTCTTGGTCTTTGGCCCATTCGTTCATGACGAAGGTGTCATTGACAGACAAGCAGACAATTTCGTCGACACCGTTTTCTTTAAAAACGTTGGCAAGCTGGTTGTAGCCGGGCAGGTGACTCGACGAACAGGTGGGGGTGAAGGCTCCAGGAAGGGCAAAGACGATCACGTTTTTGCCGTTGAAGATTTCTTTGCTATCGACGTCTTTCCATTCGCCATCTTGACGGGTGCGGAAGGTGACTTCAGGTACCCGTTGTCCGGTTTTATCTTGTAACATATGGGTTGAACTCCTTTTACTGACGGTGTACTAATCGTGTACTGACGGTGTTGGGTTAACGGTGTTGCCATTAACTCATAATCGTTATGAGTTCATAATAGAGGCGAATGGAGGGGCTGTCAAGTTTCTGGAGCAAACCGGGTCAAAATGCAGGTGGTATCGAGAAGCCAGTAGTGAGGGCTAGGGGCAACGTTGCAGCGATCGCCCAGAGTGGCCAGAACCGGCGTTTGACCTTGTTCTAGGGTGTGAAAGGCGCCTTGAATCGCTTGGATGAGGGGATCTTCTGGGCGCGGCGAGGTGGCCATGCGATTAAGCCAATAGTGCTGTTGTAGGGTATCGAGGCTAAAGTCGTCACGGCGAATCAGCCAATAGTCAATGTCGTAGTCAGCGATGAAGCGGCGGACGTGATCGGGGTGGGGACTGTACTGGGCCTGAATTAAGGCAATGAAGCGATCGCGTAGGATGGCGTAATAGCCCCAATGGTAGGGAATCATATATTCGAGTCCCGTCAGGATGGGCCGTCGTCCAAAACTGGGGATATTGTCAATCTCTGCATCCACTCCAGCCACGAGGCTATCGTTGGGAGTGTCCTGGAGGTAGCGATAAATTTCGGGTGCCGTTCCGTCGTAGTAGGCAGTTTGAAAGGACGTCCATAACCACAGCGGTGAGGCGACTACCCCGAACACCAAAATGAGAGCCAAGAGGCGATTGACGCCGCCTAGGAGGCGATGGGTTACCGGTTGAGTGAAGATCCCGTGGGCGATCGCCACCACAACGATTCCAGCCGCCAACGACAGGAGAACCCGTAAACTATGGTGGGTATAGCGACTAGGCAGATGCAAGCGAAAGAGCATCAGATGAGCCAGAACAAAGCCGCCGAGACTCGATAGCAGCAGTTGTAGCAGGACAGATTGGCCCCGTAACTTCGCGAGCAAGGGAAAGCGTTGTCGAACCGGCAACAGGAGCGGTAAAAGACCCCCCAGCCATAAGACTAAGGGCGTATAGCCGGGTATTAGGCCACTGCGATCGCTGCTCAACCAGAAATGAGCAACATCCTCATAAAAAAACGCACTGCGTCCCCGAGGCGCCAGTTCAGCTAAACTGAGACCTTGTTCACGAGTTAAGACTGGCCCCCAAGGATTAGACGACAGCAGATAGGGCGATAGCACCAGAACCACAGTCATCAATCCCAGCAGCACCAAGGGTCGTTTCGGGGCTGTTGTCTGAGCAATTCCCAACCCTTGTAACAGCAACACCCCCCCTTGTATCAAGACTAACTGGGGATAGAACAGACCCGTGACCAGGATGGCGATCGCCGTATAAACAGGTTTCTCCGACAATAGCCCCCATACAAACCCCAACAACAGCGGCACCACAAAGGCTCGGGGAGTCCCCGACACCAGATCATCCTTCATCCAGAGGCTCAGATTCAAAATCACACTGCTGACAAACCCCACCGACGGCACCGGAAGTAACCGCCAACTGACCTGTATCACCAAAACCGTCGTCAACAGAGACAACAGCAGCGGTAACAGCTTATTGAAGCTAAACGGATCAAATCCCAGGAGCGAGGCCAACTCGTAGAGATGGCGATACCCCCAAGGCGCAACAGACTGGAAATAATCAGCAATCCAATCATTGGGAAATAGTCCAGGTTCCTCAAAACGCTGCATCCAAAAGACATGTTGTCGAGCATCATCTTGGATACGATAGCGTCCCTGGCCATCACGCCAGATGACCCCGGCCATCCCCCACCAGGTGATGAGGCTCAACCCAAACCAGAAGCGAGCCGAGAGCCACAGTTGCGTGAGTAATCCCATGGCCGCCATCAACGTTCCCGGCGGAACAGCCAAACCATCAACGCCACGACTCCCAGTTGTAGTGCTAGATTCGGCAAATCTGAGGCTAAATCGTTTCCCGCCGCCACCCGAGCCAGAAAGACAAAGGCCCCGAGGAGGCCCGAGGCTCCTAAACTGACATAGACAAAGAGACGAAAGCCTCGGTAAGGGGCTTTGGCTTCAGCGACTAAGCGCTGATATTTTTCTTCACTCAGTCCTTGGGCGGCTTTGGGGCGAGAGGAATAGGGTTGCGGATTTTGGTTCGTCATAGAAAGTCTAGGCAAAAAATACAAAGGACGGACGATCGGCAACAGATGGGTCAGTCCCAATCTTTATCCTATCGAGATTCTCCAATATCTTGAATTTCTTTAAAGTCCTGTACGAAACGAGCTTGACCTGAGTAGAATTGTAGGGTAAAGGTTTAAGTTTTCGAGAGTTTGCCAGAGGTTCCTGTCGTGCAATTACAACGAGTCGCCGTCCAACGTGTGAGTGGGGCCTATGCCCTGATAGATAGTCTAAAACGCCATGGGGTTCGCCATATCTTCGGCTACCCCGGTGGTGCAATACTTCCGATTTATGATGAGTTATATCGTGCTGAAGCCCAGGGTGGGATTCAACATATCCTAGTCCGTCATGAACAAGGGGCATCTCATGCCGCCGATGGCTATGCCCGGGCCACAGGACAGGTGGGGGTCTGTTTCGGAACCTCGGGTCCTGGGGCGACCAACCTCGTCACGGGGATTGCCACGGCTCACATGGACTCCATTCCGATGGTCGTGGTGACGGGACAGGTTCCCCGGAATGCGATCGGGACCGATGCGTTTCAGGAAACGGATATTTTTGGGATTACGCTGCCCATCGTTAAGCATTCCTATGTGGTGCGAGATCCCAATCAGATGGCGAGAGTGGTGGCCGAAGCTTTCCATATTGCCAGTACCGGCCGGCCGGGTCCTGTGTTGATCGATGTGCCGAAAGATGTGGGCTTGGCTGACTGTGACTATGTTCCCATTGAGCCAGGATCGTTGAAGTTACCGGGATATCGCCCGACGGTTAAGGGCAATCCGCGACAGATTGAACAGGCGATCGCCCTGATTCGTGAGGCCAAATCACCGTTGCTGTATGTCGGCGGTGGGGCAATTTCCGCCAGCGCCCATGCGGAACTGCTCGAGTTGGCGGAGCATTTTAACATTCCTGTCACTACAACCCTGATGGGGAAAGGGGCCTTTGACGAAAACCATCCCCTCTCTGTGGGAATGCTGGGAATGCACGGAACCGCCTATGCTAACTTTGCGGTGAGTCAATGTGATCTCTTAATTGCGGTTGGCGCTCGTTTTGACGATCGCGTCACCGGAAAATTAGATGAGTTTGCGGCTCGGGCTAAGGTGATTCATATCGATATTGATCCGGCGGAAGTGGGTAAAAATCGTGCCCCCGAGGTTCCGATTGTGGGCGATGTGCGCCAAGTTCTCATCGATCTGTTGCGTCGTCTGAAGGAACTCGGCCTGGGGATGGAGTCTCGTCAGACTCAATCCTGGCTCGATCGCATCAACCGCTGGCGCAAGGATTACCCCCTAGAGGTTCCTCAATATGCTGAGTTACCCTCGCCGCAACAGGTGATTGTGGAACTGCATCGCCAAGCCCCCAACGCCTATTACACAACAGATGTGGGGCAACATCAGATGTGGGCCGCCCAATTCCTCAAAAATGGTCCCCGTCGCTGGATTTCCAGTGCGGGATTGGGAACTATGGGCTATGGCCTACCGGCCGCGATGGGGGCTAAAGTGGCTCTCCCCGAGGAAGAGGTGATCTGTATTAGTGGTGATGGCAGTTTCCAGATGAACCTCCAAGAACTGGGAACGATGGCCCAATATGGCATCAACTTCAAAACCGTGATTATCAATAACGGTTGGCAGGGGATGGTTCGTCAATGGCAAGAAACTTTCTACGGGGAACGCTATTCTTCGTCCAATATGGAAGTGGGAATGCCGGATGTGGAACTTCTCTGTCAAGCTTATGGGCTGAAGGGGATTAAAGTCACCCATACGGATCAACTTCAGGATGCGATCGCCGAAATGCTAGCCTACGATGGTGCTGTGGTGATGGATGTCCGGGTTCATCGCACGGAAAACTGTTACCCCATGGTGGCGCCGGGTAAGAGCAACGCGCAAATGCTGGGGCTACCGGAACAGAACAAGTTAGAGCGGGCCGTTGAACTCGTGTATTGTCCCAATTGCAACGCGAAAAACGCCTCAACCAACCATTTCTGTCCTGAATGCGGCACGAAGTTGTAGGGCGCGA
>SIHH01000214.1:4977-6775 GCA_004299065.1 Phormidium sp. SL48-SHIP
ACTGGGTGAGGGCGAGTGACTCGAAACTTGCCCTCACTGGGATGGGATGGGCGCTCAAAGCTGATGTTGATGAACAGCCGAGTCTTCCGATTCGGCTTCTAGCCCATAACTAGCAACGACTCTACGGCCCACTAACACCTTGACTCGTTTCGCCAGACGCAGGGCTTGAATGGGGGCTTCCATGAGCGGGATCACATCTTGGATGCGTTGCGCCATAGCCGGAGTTTGCACCCGGATGCAAAATGAACCCCAAAACCGGAAAACTTGACAGTTTCCCAAAAGTTTAAGCTGTTGGAGTTCCTGGGGATCTTCTCGATAAAAGTCCCACAGAAGTTGAGTGAGTTGGCTGGGACGTTTCATGGCCATAATAGATTTCTGTATTACAGTTTATGACAGGATTTTTGTTAAATCGGGAAATTTAGCAGACTTAGAGATTGCCTCTCCAAGAGAGTAAACCGAGATACGACCGACCTCATTTTCATTAAAACCTAGATCGCTCCCCAAGCGCTCGTTCATGACAAAAGACTTAACGTCTGTGGCAAAAGACGTGATAAGACTGAAAAACCTGTTAAACTCAAAAACTATCTTAAAATCGCTTAAATTCAGCAAATTGTCATGAAACGTCGAGCCTTTGTCACTCGCAGTGCCGTTAGTGCAGCGGCCGTCTCGGCCCTGGCTGCTTGTACGGAAACCGCCGGAACGGGGACTGACGCGAGTTCACTGCCCCGAGTGAACTGGCGCATGGCCACGAGTTGGCCCCTATCTCTCGATACCATCTATGGTGGCGCGGAAACTGTCTGTCGTCGGGTGAGCGAGATGACCAATGGACGCTTTAGCATTACACCCTATGCCGCTGGTGAGTTGGTTCCCGCTTTGCAGGTGATGGATGCGGTACAGGGGGGGACTGTTGAATGTGGCCATACGGCCAGCTACTACTACATCGGCAAAAACCCCACTCTCGGCTTTGCGACGACGATGCCGTTTGGCTTCACGGCTCAACAACAAAATGCCTGGCTTTATCAAGGCGGTGGCTTGGAGGCGATGCAAAAGGTCTATAGCGATTTTAATATCATTAACTTCCCGGCCGGAAACACCGGCACTCAGATGGGGGGCTGGTTTAAGCGACAAGTCAACAGTCTGGCTGATTTAAATGGCTTGAAAATGCGTATTCCGGGGTTGGGAGGAACGATTATGGCCGAGATGGGGGTGAATGTGCAGGTGTTGCCCGGTGCGGAAGTCTATCTGGCCCTGGAACGAGGTGCGATCGATGCGGCGGAGTGGGTTGGCCCCTATGATGATTTGAAATTGGGGTTACATAACGCCGCTCAATATTACTATTATCCCGGCTGGTGGGAACCCGGCGCGACGTTGGATGTGCTGGTCAATCGCTCAATGTGGGAGCGTTTACCGCCTGAGTATCAAGCGGTGTTTGTGACGGCCACGGTGGAAGCCAATATGATGATGTTGGCTCAGTATGATGCCCTCAATGGTCAGGCGCTACAGCAGTTGGTGGATGAGGGGGCTGTGTTATCGGAGTTTTCTCAGGAGATTATGGAACGGGGGGAGACGATCAGTTTCGGGATTTATGAGGAGAATGCCCGAGAGAATGACTCGTTCCGAGAGGTGTATGAGAGTTGGCTGGCGTTCCGAGAGGTGGTCTATGGCTGGCATCAACTGAATCAGTTGAGTTTTGTTCGCCATTCGTCCCGCGATCGCTCCTAAGACGACTGAGGGACATCTGGGACCTCAGCGGCTGTGTCTTCGAGGGGGGGACGTAGACTGAGATAGAGCAATAGCC
>SIHH01000215.1 GCA_004299065.1 Phormidium sp. SL48-SHIP
TTTGGGAATGCGGTATCGGTTCCGGTTGTCTATCATTTAGGGCGATCGCTCCTAGACGTGCTGTTAGAAAATCAATCTTAGATATGACCCGTAAAAATTCTGAACAAATGAAAGCAGAAATCCAAGCCCTAATTCGGGAAATGATGGATAGTGTACTGGACAATGTTCTTTACAAAAAACCATTTTCACCGGATAAACATCGCGCAGCCAAGCCTCTGTACGCAGCATTAGTTCCAGATGAAATTTTTAAAGGATCTCATTTTGAACGTAAGTTCGTCACGCCGTTTGGTAAGGTATGGGAAAAACTTGCTGTGATCGCAGCTCAACATTGTCTGGGACAAGCTGAAGTGGATTATGCTGTTAATGGAACTATAAAAGAGGGAAGACTAAATCGAATTACTGAAGTCTTAAACCGGCTCGAACATCCTCGCAAAAATAAGCAACGTGTTCATCCCAACTGGGATGATGAAATTTCTTACATACTAAATGGGCGTGGCAAGGAAATACCTATTACGGTGCGCTGCGATCTTCTGGCACAAGATGTCAAAACTGGTAAGTTTTATGGATTTGAAATCAAAGCTCCATTGCCGAACAGCGATCAAACTAAAGTTAGCAAGGAGAAAATCCTTAAACTCTATAGTATGACACCCCGCATCATTTCTGAGGCTTATTACGCTTTGCCTTACAATCCTTATGGTCGTAAAGAAAACTATAAATGGTCACCTCCAAAACGCTGGTTTAATATGAAAGAAGATGCTGTTGTCTTAATAGGAGATGAGTTTTGGGATAAGCTAGGAGGGGAAGGAACGTATCAGCTATTTATTGAGGCTGTTAATGAGCTAACTCAAGACTACAAACCAAAGATTTATCGAGACTATCTTGGAATAGAGCCGCCCGATTCTGACGAATTTTTCACTTTACCTGGACTGAACTGATGAGAAGTTACTTTCAAAGTTACGATTCATTATTGAATATTCTGATAGATTTGTATAATCTAAAAAATCACCGATGTTGCTCAGGGGCTTCCTCTCGCGCGATACGGCTCAAATCTAGGCTGGCGTAAATATCCGCCAGGGGTGCATCAAGATTGAGGCTTTCAATCCTGGCGATCGCCTCGATTCCTTGATAGGTATCCAACAGCCAGCGATCGCCCTGAGTTCGGTGGAACACTTCCACCAGGTACGTTTGAAAACTCACCAGAATATAATCCTCTAAACTGGGAAGCGTCCGATGGCATTGAAACTTTTTACCCCGATCAAATGATTCAGTCGATGCTGATAACACTTCGATGATGACCTTAGGGTACGCGATCGCATCAGCATTCATCTCGTCATCATCATCGCAAGTGACCACCAAATCTGGATAAAAATAGTATTTTTGATGATCAATCTCAACCTTAACATCCGCCATAAACGTCTGACAGCGTGAATGGCTTAAGCCTGATCGTAAGAGAATGGCTAAGTTCAAGCTAATCAGATTATGAGCTTTCGTTGTTCCCGCCACCGCATAAACCTCCCCATCGAGATATTCATGCTTGATGGGACGATGACGTTCTTGTTCTAAGTAGTCTTGCGGACTGATCGAATCGTCAAACTTAATCGCAATCATGGGTGTTTGAGGAATCAGGCTAGTTCCAGTTTGACATCCTCTCCCAGCAACCCTAACGGGTATGCGTGGAGATTCCCTGGGTCGCCCCAAAGATTTCCTGCTTCAACGGGTGCCAGCTAGACTGGGTGACCCCAGCCCCCGCCGCATCCCCTCCACAGGCCATTTCAACCACCCGTTGCCCACGGGCAGCGATGACTTGTCCACTGGCCACATCACGGGGTTTGATGGACCCGCAGTTGTGGCAATGATGGATTCGGGTTGAAAGGTCTTTGCGAACCTCTGCCCCGCAATCCGGACACTCTTGAGACGTGCCTCGCGCATCAACTTTGCCGTAAAACACATCACGCTTCCAACACACCCAGGGAAGGATTTGGTTTGTGAACTGTCCCAGTCCAGCATCGAGGGTGTGTTGGCCCAACATTCCCTTAGCCATAATGCGGAAATCCAAATCTTCCACGAAAACCATCCCTGCACCGTCACAGAGGTGATGAGCCAATTTGAAATGCCAGTCTTTTCGCGTATCGGCAATCCGTTGATGGACTCTGGCAATCTTCTTCTGGAGCTTCAGCCAGTTATGACTTCCCTTCTGCTTTTTCTTGAGCCTGCGTTGCAGCCATCTCAGCTTGCGGTGCAGTTCGTTGAAAAAGCGGGGTCGCTTGACCTGTTCTCCATCAGACGTTGACAGAAAATACTCCAGACCGACATCAATCCCCACCGGATGTCCATGAGGGGCGACAGCCGGAATCTCGACATCAGCCTGAAGGCTAAGCATGACAAAGTACCCGGATGCCTTGCGCACAATTCGAGCTTGTTTGACCTGGAATATCTCAGGGATTTCCCGTGACCAGCGAACCCGAACCCAGCCCAGTTGCGGCAGCTTTATACCCTCATCAGACACGCCGTTTTTGAGCATCTGGGGGAAGACAAAGCTTCGCATCCGCTTGGGCTTTTTGAACCGTGGTAATCCCGAACGCTTTAACCGCCACGACTCCCAGGATGTTTCCAATTTTCGGAGAACCTGCTGAAGAACCTGAGCGTTGACCGTCTTGAGCCGAGGAAATTCCATCTTGGCAGCGGTCAAACGCTTAGCCTGAACGTGGTAGTTAGGAAATGGTGTATCGGCTGGCAAGATGAACTCCTGCCGGAGCGAACAAGCATTCACCCGAGACTTGCGAGAATCTAGCCAGTCTTTACGTTCCCGCAGCGCAAAATTCCAGACATTGCGGCACACATCCAGAATGTGTTCAATCTCCGAAACCTGCTCCGCAGTCGGCTCTAGCTTAAATTCCCACGTCATGTTTAGCATATCTAAATTGTAGCAGATATTTTGTAGGTTGCTTTCCTCGATCGCGCTTCGCTACACCACCAGCCAAGCTTTTAGCTAGGGCTTTGTACTGCGAAGAATCTGGATAGATTGCTCACATCCCGATACCCCGTCAATCCTGGGAGCAACATCGAGGCGATCGCATCGAGGAAAGCGTCTCAATCAGCAATCCCCGCCTCCATCCCGACCCGAGGGCAACAGTCCTGATAAAATAAAGGACTAACCCATCAACGCCCATCTTGACCTGGTATGACTAGCGCCTTCCTCGAACGCCTCCATAGTCCTAACCGTCCCGTCCTCGTCTTCGACGGTGCTATGGGAACCAACCTACAAGTGCAAAACCTGACCGCCGAGGACTTCGGTGGGCCAGAGTACGAAGGGTGCAACGAATACCTGGTCAAAACCAAACCCGACGCCGTCGCCACGGTCCATCGCGGCTTCCTCGACGCGGGGGCCGATGTCATTGAAACCGATACCTTCGGCGGAACTCCCCTGGTGTTAGCCGAATATGACCTGGCGGACCAAGCCTACGACCTCAACAAAGCCGCCGCCGAACTGGCCAAACGCATCACCGCCGACTACTCAACCCCCGAGAAACCCCGCTTCGTCGCCGGTTCCATGGGGCCGGGAACCAAACTCCCCACCCTGGGACATATCGACTTCGATAGTCTCCATCAGGCCTATATCACCCAAGTTGAAGGACTCTACGATGGCGGCGTTGACCTGTTTCTGATTGAAACCTGTCAGGATGTCCTGCAAATCAAAGCCGCACTCAACGCCGTGGAAACGGTCTTTGAACAACGGGGCCAACGTCGTCCGATTATGGTGTCCGTGACCATGGAACAGTTCGGAACCATGCTGGTGGGGTCCGAGATTGGCGCCGCTTTGGCAATTCTCGAACCCTATAACATCGATATTCTGGGACTCAACTGCGCCACGGGTCCCGACTTGATGAAAGACCATATCCGCTATCTGTCGGACCATTCGCCGTTCGTGGTCTCCTGTATCCCCAACGCTGGACTCCCGGAAAACGTCGGCGGCCAAGCTCACTATAAACTGACTCCCCTGGAACTGCGGATGGCCTTGATGCACTTCATCGAGGACTTAGGGGTGCAGGTGATTGGCGGCTGCTGCGGAACTCGTCCCGAACATATCGCGGCCCTAGCCGAGATTAGCCAAGGCTTGACCCCGAAAGTTCGCCAACCCCACTATGAAGCCGCCGCTGCGTCGATTTATAGCACTCAAACCTATGAACAGGACAATTCCTTCCTGATTATCGGCGAACGCCTCAACGCCAGTGGGTCTAAGAAAATGCGGACTTTGCTCAATAATGAGGATTGGGATGGTTTGGTGGCCCTGGCGCGATCGCAGGAACGCGAAGGCGCACAAATCCTCGATGTCAACGTGGACTACGTGGGACGAGATGGAGTGCGCGATATGCACGAACTCGTATCACGTTTAGTCAATAATGTCAAGCTTCCCTTGATGTTAGATTCCACCGAATGGCAGAAAATGGAAGCCGGGTTAAAAGTAGCCGGTGGGAAATGTCTGCTGAACTCCACCAACTACGAAGATGGCGAGGAACGCTTCTATAAAGTCCTGGAAATCGCCAAGCAGTACGGCGCGGGGGTGGTGATTGGAACCATCGACGAAGAGGGGATGGCCCGAACCGCCGACCGGAAATTTGAAATCGCCAAACGGGCCTACTACGCCGCCATTGAGTTTGGGATTCCGGCGCGAGAACTGTTTTTTGACCCCTTGGCGCTTCCCGTCTCGACGGGGATTGAAGAAGACCGAGAAAACGGGAAAGCCACCATTGAGTCCATCCGCCGCATTCGTCAGGAACTCCCCGACTGTCACATTACCCTGGGGGTGTCCAACATCTCCTTTGGCTTGAACGCCGCCGCGCGACAGGTTCTCAATTCTGTGTTTCTCCATGATGCGATGCAGGCCGGATTGGATTCAGCCATCGTCAGCGCCAGTAAGATTTTACCCCTAGCGAAGATTGACCCCGAGCATCAGGAGATCTGCCGCAAACTGATTTATGATCAACGGGAGTTTGATGGGGACGTTTGCACCTATGACCCCTTGGGGGTATTAACGACCCTCTTTCAAGGGAAATCCGCCAAGAAAACCGAAGCCATTGATAAGAATCTCCCCATTGAGGAACAGCTTAAACAGCACATTATTGATGGCGAACGGATTGGCTTAGAGGAGTCCTTGGAAAAAGCGCGTCAAGACTATGAACCGCTGCATATTATTAATGTCTTTCTCCTAGATGGGATGAAAGTGGTTGGGGAGTTGTTTGGGTCAGGACAAATGCAACTTCCCTTTGTCTTGCAGTCGGCGCAAACCATGAAGGCGGCGGTGGCCTATCTGGAACCTTATATGGACAAAGAGGATTCCGATGGTCGCGGTAAGGGAACCTTTTTAATTGCCACGGTGAAGGGAGATGTTCATGATATCGGCAAGAATTTAGTGGATATCATCCTCTCCAATAATGGCTACAAAGTTGTTAATTTAGGGATTAAACAGCCCGTTGAAAACATCATTCAAGCCTATCGAGAACATGGGGCGGATTGTATCGCCATGAGTGGCTTGTTGGTGAAATCAACGGCGTTTATGAAGGACAATTTAGAGCGATTTAATGAAGAAGGAATTACCGTTCCCGTGATTTTAGGGGGAGCGGCGCTCACACCTAAGTTTGTCTATAAAGACTGCCAAAATACCTATCAGGGTAAGGTGGTTTATGGCAAAGATGCCTTTGCTGACTTGCATTTTATGGACAAGTTAATGCCAGCCAAAGCTGAGGGAAATTGGGATGATTTGCAAGGCTTTTTGGATGAAGTGGCGTTAGAGGAGGAGTCCGCCGAATTAGACAGTTCCACTGACACCTCAGAGTCCTCCCAGGAGTCGGAAACGCCTCAAGTGGTGGAAATCGATACTCGCCGTTCCGAGGCGGTGGAGGTAGATATCGATCGCCCCCAACCGCCATTCTGGGGAACCAAGATTCTCACCCCGGAGGATATCCCCTTAGAGGAATTATTCTGGTATTTGGATTTACAGGCCCTAATTGCGGGACAATGGCAATTCCGCAAACCTCGGGACCAGTCGCGGGAAGAGTATGATGCCTTTTTAGAGAAAGAGGTCTATCCGATTCTGGACCATTGGAAGCGGCGGATTGTCGAGGAGAATCTCCTGCATCCGACTATTATTTATGGTTATTTCCCCTGTCAGGCTGAGGGTAATTCCCTTCATATCTATTATCCCGAAGAGGCCGAAGCGGGCCAGTTAGGAGAACCGGCGGCCACCTTTACGTTTCCACGTCAGCGATCGCTACGGCGGCTATGTCTCTCGGACTTCTTCGCACCCAAAGAAACGGGACAAATTGACGTGTTTCCCATGCAGGCGGTGACCGTGGGAGAAATCGCCACAGAGTTCGCCCAGAAACTGTTTGCGGCCAATGAGTACACCGATTATCTCTATTATCATGGCATGGCGGTTCAGGTAGCCGAAGCCATGGCCGAGTGGATTCACGCTCGCATTCGCCGGGAGTTGGGGTATGGCCATCTCGAACCGGATAATGTGCGGGATGTCTTAGCGCAACGTCATCAAGGATCGCGCTATAGTTTTGGTTATCCCGCTTGTCCCAAGGTGTCCGATCAATATCGTCAGTTGGAGTTGATGGGAACCGATCGCATTGGTATGTTTATGGATGAAAGCGAACAGTTATATCCTGAACAGTCCACGACAGCGTTTGTAGTCTATCACCCGCTGGCGAAGTATTTCAGCGCTTGAACCCACCCCTGCCCCTCCCTGGAGGGGAGAAATGGTAGGATG
>SIHH01000216.1 GCA_004299065.1 Phormidium sp. SL48-SHIP
TCCCTGTTCCCTGTTCCCTGTTCCCTGTTCCCTGTTCCGGTGTTCCCTGTTCCCTATTCCCTCAACCCCCCTGAACAACCATAACGGAACAGTCGGCGTGATGAAGAACGTAGTTACTCACACTGCCGAGGAGAACTTCTTTGAGACCTCGGTGACCTCGTCGTCCGAGAACAATTAGGTCAGCTTCCCAGTTCTTGGCGACATCACAAATCCAAGAGCCAGGGTCGCCAAATTTGGTTTCAGGTGTAACGGCGACTCCCTCGGCGTTGGCTTTTTCAACATAGTTTTTGAGGAGTTTATCAACTCGTTCCGCTTCTTTTCTGAGATGATCTTGCTGCATCTCAAACATCATTTTACTGCTGGATAAATCAATCCCGATTCCCGTTCCCATTAGGGGGACAGACTCGCTGACTCGCTGCATGGTGGTGCAGTGAAAAATCATCAGTTCGGCGTTGTCTTGCACGGCGGTGTTGAGGGCGTGACCAAAGACTTTGGGTGCGGATTTGGAGTCGTCGATCGCAACTAAAATCTTATGAAATGTCATGATTTTTATTGGCGGGTTAACCGTGGTACGTCAGGTTAATTTAGGGTCGAAACAATAGCCTAAATTTAGGTTTAGATAGTTGGTTTATATAGGATTTTACCCTGAATCCAAGCTATTTTCAAGCTATCATAGGTCACCGTTAATAACAGTGATTTGTATCAAAAATTTGCATTCTGGCTCTGTTTGAGTCATGGCAATCTCAGGTCACAGGGGGCGGAATCGGGTTAGACCACCGGGGTCAGCTGGCTCTCCAGACGTTGGGCGAGGTTGATGATATCGTCTTGACGGGCGATCGACTGTCGCCAATGTTCGGGAATGGCCTCATAGCCATAGTGCAATCCAGCCAGTCCGCCGGTAATGGCGGCGACGGTGTCGGTGTCACTTCCTAAGTTGATCGCTTTTAACACCGCATCGGCGTAACTGTTGGTGTTGAGAAAACACCAGAGGGCGGCTTCTAAACTGTGAACCACATAGCCGCTTGAGGAAATTTCCTGGATGGGGAGTTGAGCGAGTTGGCCATGGAGACGCTGGAAGTGCGATCGCTGCTGCTGAAATGGGGGTTGCTCATAAAAGGGTTCCACGGCGGCTAACCCGTCGGCGACAGCGGTATCAGGTGCTTTTCCTTCTAGGAGTTCTTTGGCGATGCTGATATACATCCCGCAGGCCATTTGACTGCGTGGGTGAGCGTGGGTAATCGCAGAGACTTGATGCACCCGTTCTAGGAGTTCTGGGAAGGGGAGATGGTCGGCAAAATAGACCATGGGTAAAATCCGCATCAGAGAGCCGTTCCCATTGCTACGTTCGCCGCTTCCGCCTGATTCTGTGGGCGGAACGCCTCGCAACAATCGACTAATGGCTCGACTGGTGGCGCCTCCCACGTCAAACATTTCATTGTAGGGAGTCCAGAGAGACTCGGTGAACCAAAGACAAAATTTCTCGGCGATGCGGTTCAAGTCAAAGCCGTCACAGAGAGCATCGGCTAAACAAAAGGTTAAAGAACTATCGTCAGACCAGGTTCCGGGGGGTTGGTTATAGGTTCCATAGCCCTGGATGTCTGTCACTGGAGCCTCTTGTCGTTCGGCTCGGGAGCTGAACTCCACAGGAACCCCCAGAGCGTCGGCGACACAGACACCCATTAGGCCAGCTAAAACGGGAGAGGGGTTAATCACAAGCTTGATCTCGGTTGACTGACATGGCACTCCCCTCATTTTAGGGGTTGGCTGGACTCTGGCTGACGGCTTGGGCTTGGAGACCCGGGGACGCGCTTGCCATATTCTTGAAAGTAAGTTTCAATAAGATAGGGTCTCAGACCTGATAGGCTAAGAGTAATCAGGAGTGATAAGGACGGATCTGTCGGTCTAGCGAGTGATCTAGGCTACCAAAAGTTGCGGTATAGTCGCGAATCGACCTGATGATTACTAAGCAGCGATTTTGTGATAGTCTGGGTAGCTAGAGCTACAGTAATGACAATCTATTTGAATTAAAGTCAACAAAGTATTTAGAGGATTTGTGATGATGAAACGTCAACGTCAACGCCATCGGGGCAATAAAACGCCCCAAGGTTGGGGCTTTACTTTTGTCGGCGGCGGTTGCGATCGCCGCGATGGCTCCAACCGACAAGATGAGTCTCGGAAAAACTCGGTGTTTTCCCTCAGTCAAGCCACCGTCGGCGATCGCCTCTGGGTGGTGGATTTACCCGCTGGGCTGGAGCCAAAAGGGTTACGCCTCGGCGATGAGGTCAGCATCCTCAGTTGTACCGATAGCGGTTCGGTGGTGCTATCCGTCAACGGTGAACAATTGGGCTTTTGCCGCGATCGCAGTCAGGGGATTCAGGTCTCTCGCCAACCCCAATCCCTGCAACAACTGCGCCATCTCAAGGTGGGCGGTTCGGGACGCATTTTAGGCTATGATTGCCCCCATCGCGGCTATCGCAAACGCCTGCTGGCCATGGGATTGACCCCAGGAACCGAGTTTACAGTGACACGCCATGCTCCCCTCGGGGACCCGGTCGAAATCTGCGTGCGCGGCTTCAGTCTCAGTCTGCGGAAAGATGAAGCCTGCGCTCTTTTAGTCGAGTCCATTCAGCGTTAATTGAGTTATGAGCCCTATTGCAACCCGTCAGGCCAAAATTGCCGCCATCGGCAATCCTAATTGTGGCAAAACAACCCTCTTTAACGCCCTCACAGGGTCCAATCAGGTGACGGGGAACTGGCCCGGTGTCACCGTTGAACGAGTCGAAGGAACCTATGTCCATGATGGTCAAACCTTGACGGTGGTGGACTTACCGGGGGTGTACTCTCTCGATGCTGAAGATGCGGACACGGGACTCGATGAACGCATTGCTCGGGATTATCTCCTTTCCGGGGAGGCGGATTTAATCGCTAATATCGTCGATGCGTCGAATCTCGAACGCAATCTCTATCTGACGACGCAATTGATTGAAATGCGTCTGCCGATGGTGGTGGTGCTGAATATGGCCGATGTGGCCGAGGAACGGGGACTCGAGATTAAGGTTGAGGCCCTGTCGCAACGGTTAGGCTGTCCGGTGGTGTCGGTGGTGGCCTCGAAATCTCTGGGAATGACTCAGTTACGCGGGGCCATTACCGAGGGGTTACAGTCACCGCCCATTCCGCCGGCGTTTGTGGCTTATCCGGCGGTGGTGGAAGATGCGATCGCCGCGATTTTGCCCCATTTAGAGGCCCAGGGGGAATCTTCGCCGGTAGATCCCCGCTGGAAAGCGTTGCGGCTATTGGAATACAACGATTTGACCCTTCCTAGACGACGGCAGCCAGACCTCGATCGCACGATTAGTCTTTGGCAAAGCCGGGTTCAGGATGTCTTGGGGGAAGATTTGGATATTGTCATCGCTGATGCGCGGTATGGCTTTATTCGCAATATCACTGAGGTGGCCTTGGTGCGATCGCGCCAAGTCAATAGCAGTCTCACGCAACAGATCGACCGTTGGGTTCTCAACCGCTGGCTGGGGATTCCCCTGTTTTTGGCGGTGATGTATCTGATGTTCCTGTTCTCGATTAATGTGGGCAGTGTTTTTATTGATTTCTTCGATCTGCTGACGGGGGCAATTTTTGTAGACGGCTTCGCCAATGTCTTGGAAGGGGTTGGCAGTCCCGATTGGCTGATTGCTTTGCTGGCTAATGGGGCGGGTGGCGGTATTCAAACGGTGTCTACGTTTATTCCGGTGATTGCCTGTACGTTCTTGTTTTTGGCGTTTCTGGAAGACTCTGGCTATATGGCTCGGGCGGCGTTTGTGATGGATCGTTTGATGCGTTTTATGGGGCTACCGGGGAAGTCGTTTGTGCCGATGTTGGTGGGGTTTGGCTGTAATGTACCGGCAATTTTGGCCACCCGCAGTTTGGAAAGTCCCCGCGATCGCCTGTTGACGATTCTCATGAATCCGTTTATGTCTTGTGGGGCTAGGTTGCCGGTGTATGCTCTGTTTGCGGCGGCGTTTTTCCCGGTGGGGGGTCAAAATATCGTTTTTGGTCTCTATTTGACGGGGATTGCGGCGGCGGTGGTGACGGGATTGATTCTCAAGCAAACGCTGCTGCAAGGGGAGGTGTCTCATTTCATTATGGAGTTACCCCTCTATCATCTACCGACGCTGCGCGGGGTGTTATGGCGCACTTGGGATCGCTTGCGAGAGTTTATTTGGCGGGCGGGACAGGTGATCATTATTATGGTGATGATTTTGGGATTGCTCAATAGTGTGCGCTGGGATGGCTCCTTTGGGGATTCGGAAACCTCGGTGTTAACGGATGTTAGCCGTCGAATTACGCCGGTGTTTGCGCCGATGGGGATTCAGCAGGACAATTATCCGGCGACGGTGGGGGTTTTTACGGGCGTGTTTGCGAAGGAGGCGATCGTGGGATCTCTCGATGCGTTGTATGGCCAGTTGGCCCGGGAAGCGGCGGCGGAAGCGGAGGAACCGTTTGAGTTTTGGCCCACGATTGAGGCGGCGTTTACCTCGATTGGTGATAATTTAGGCGCTTTGGGGGGACAACTCCTCGATCCGTTGGGGTTGAATGTGGGGGATATTGATGATGTCGAAGGTGCGGCGGAGGAACAGGGGGTGGCGACGCATACGTTTGGCCAGATGGTGAGTCGTTTTGACGGAAAGGTGGGGGCGTTTTCCTATTTGTTGTTTGTGTTGTTGTATTTCCCTTGTTTGGCGGCGACGGCGGCGATTCATCGGGAGACGGGAACTCGCTGGACGCTGTTTGCGGGGATTTGGACGACGGGGTTGGCCTATTGGGTGGCGACGTTCTTTTACCAGTTTGGGACGTTTGATCGTCATCCGGGATCGTCGACGGCGTGGCTGTTGGGGTTATTGGTGTTTTTGACGCTGATTCTGGTGGGAATGCGTCGTATTGGCCGGGTGGTTTAGGAGGTTCGGATGATTTTACGGGAGTTACAGGGCTATTTGGCGCAGCATCAGGCGGTGTCGTTGGCGGATTTGATGAATCATTTTCACTGCGATGGTGATCTGTTGCGCTTGATGTTGAAGAAGTTGATTCGCAAGGGACGGGTGCGACAATTGCCCAGTGGTCAGCGTTGTGGGGAGTGTCATCATTGTGATCCGACTCAGTTTGAGTGGTATCAGTTTATTCGTTAGGGGTTCTGGGGGGTGGCGATCGCCGTTTTTGAATTAGGGTTTTGGTTATCCACCAGCCGCCCAGGGAACAGATGACACTGGCCAGCAAGGCGATGACAAATGGGTGGGGAGGAAGCCAGGGGCGATCGCTACTGGGGAGTTGCCAGGGTTCCGTGGCTAAGCCGGAGGTGGAGGCGACAATCGCCCCGGCTGCAATTCCGACCCCGACGGCTTGGATTTGGTCTTGTAAGTCTTGGTTGGCCTGTTGTTGTCGTTCTTGTTCGGCTTGGGCGTTGGCTTCGGCTTTTTTCTGGAGTTCTTGTTGTCGTTGGTCTCGCTTTTTCTCCCAACGCTGCCAGGTGCGATCGCATTGGGCTTGGTCGATTTCCACGATGGCACGAATGGAGGCGATCGCCTGACGGATTAACCCGGTTCCCTGGTCAAAATACCTTAAATCGGCTTCGATTTGTTGCTGAAATTGCGGCGCGGTTTCTTCTCCGAAATAGCGCAAAAATGATAGTTCTTCCTTATCAGTTTCTAGGATAGCACAGATGCGCTCAATTTTGCTGTTGTAATTGTTACAATTTATGTGTATTGTCGTTAATAAATCTTTCATTTTTCGCAGGATGCGATCGTAGCTGAGGGAGTCGGTGGAGAGTTTTTTTAACTGAGTCTTAAAGTCTTGGAGATAGGTGGAGTCTTGGGGATTGGGTTCGGCGCGATCGAGTTGATCTTGGATGTCGTCTAAGGTGGGGTCTAAGCTATCGTAGTATTGCTTGAGTTTCTGATAGGTGTGGCGGCTGTCGTAAAAGGCTTTGACGACTTTGTGGCGGTAAAAGAAGAGGTCAAAGATATCTAAAAAGCAGTTTTGCAGAGTTTGGTCGGCAATTTCATCGCGAAATAGCCAGATGAGAACTTGGGGAGATTTAGCGGGTTCTCGGGGATTCCCATATTCAAAAATAGAACTCCCAAATAACTCACCCCGACGGGATAATGGGGGGTCGGAACAGTTGAATAGGCGTTGATAGCAACCGTTGGCGAGTTGTCTGAGATAAGCGAGGTCTTGTTGTCGGGTTTGGCGGGTTAACCAAACGGTTAAGATTAGGGTTTCTCCCAGGAAACAGCTACTGAAGGGAAAGAGGAGACGGTTCTCGGGATTAAACTGTTGTAAACTCTCAAGGTTGACGTCTTCGGTTTTGTCGTTTTCTTCGTCATAGCCAATGTTGAAAAAGACGCCATAGCTATCTTGAAGTTGGACGGGTTGGATAAAGCCTTCGAGGTTAGACTCGTCGCTGAGGTTGAAGTTAATCTCCGTTTGGGGTGGGGGGAGGAGGATGCGATGTTCCCCGAGGTGGAGTTGGGGACTGAGTTGCTTGGGGGTGAAGTGGGAGAGGAGGCGATCGCAGTTTTCCCAGAGGGGGTGTGTTTCTCCCTGGGTGTTATCCTTGCGGAGATGATACGCACATAAATAGAGGTTGGGGGCGAAAATTCTCATCATAACTGATTATCATTCATGGGAGTCGCTTGTCCAGCGGCGCGTTGTTGTTTGGCTTGACGTGCGGCGG
>SIHH01000217.1 GCA_004299065.1 Phormidium sp. SL48-SHIP
TATGATATTGCTGGAATCGAAGGAGCCACAGCGGGTATCATCTTTTTAGTATTCGCTATTTTGAGTTTTTTCCTAACCCTAATTATCCTGCTTATCTACTATTTAATACAACTTAAAAATCGCCACTTCTCTTAATTCACACCCAAACAATTCGCTAAACGATAATCGAGATCCGCCCCCGTTTGACCCATCACGAGCCGCCGGGGATACATCTGACTTAACTGTTGCTGTTGCTCAAGACTGAGATTGAGTTGTCCTAAAATCTCTTGCTCCTGTTTATACTCCAATTGTTGCCGCAACCCCTGTTCGCCTGAACTTTGCTCATTCCAAAGTTGATCTAACAGTTGAACCTCCTGACAGGAGACGCGCCGACTGGCGAAGCGTTGTAGTTGTTGACGAGTCCAAGTATTGGCTCGTTGCCAATCGTCGCTCATCAACCAAGTTTGCAATTGACGATAATTCGAGAGAGCTTGGCGGAGACGTTCGGGCCGTTCATCGCCGAAGCGGTCAAGTTGGCTGACGTTACCACTGAACTGACTCATCCGCTCTTGAGCCAGTTGGAAATCCCCATCATAGAGGGCGGCCCAGGCTTGTTGTAGGGACTCGCGGTTGGCTTCATACTCTAGGCGATCGCGCAGAGTCCCCAGTCGAGAGGCGAGGCGGTTACGTTGACGGGAATCTTGGATCTTCTCCAGCCATGCTTCGGCTTGACTGAGGTTATCCTCACTCAGAGCCTGGTTAACGAGTTGCCCATAGGCGCGATCGCGGAGGTCTTGCCCCTGTTCCTGCCAATGGTCTGTCGTCAACTCCTGAGTTTGGGCGATCGCCCCTTGAGGATTTTGCTCCCCAAGCGCCGCCTGAGCCGCCTCAAATCGCCGTTGATTTGCCTCCCACCCCTGTTGCCATTGACGAGCTAAATCCTGCCGTTGCTCGGGGCTGAGGGTCCCTTGAGGAACCCGGTCTAACACCGCCAGAGCGGTTTCAGGCTTGCCCTGGTTATAAAACGCTTGGGCCTCGTCGAGGAGTCCCGAGGTAATCCGCTGATGAAGATGGGCGATGGTGTCTTGAGCCAGAGTCGGATCATCAACTCGTCGTAACTCAGCCAAGGCGCCGCTAAACTGACCTGAACGCACCAATTGTCGGGCCTGTCCGAGATGACAGCGATCGCCGAGAGATTGAACCCGCTCCCGCACAGACAACGGAACCTGTCGTACCGCCTGTAAACAGCGTTCATATTGCCCGCTACCATACAGTTGAGCAATTTCTTGCACCTTCATCTGTCGGCCTTGTTCCATCTGCCAGTGTTGATAGCCACCATAGCCGAGAATTAAGGAGAGAGTGCCGCCGATAATCACTTGCCAAGGACGAGAATTGCGGCGAAAGGGTTTTTTGGGCCGGGCGAAGCGGCGAGGTGGGGCCTGGTAGATGGTGGGTTCAACCCGTCGCGGCGGTTTGGGTTTGGATCGCGATCGCCGTTTCGGGACGGGTGGCACGATGGTATTGGGGCCAGGGAAGGGATCTCGTCCGCCGAGTTTTTCAGTGCGATCGCACCAGGGACAACGGGCCAAATGGCTTCCATAGCGATGGCGAGGGTTCCGCTGACAAGAGATGAGAGACTGTTCGGCTTGAGTCAAGGCCACGGCCCATTCATCGGCAGTGGGACGGTACTCGGGACGCTGATGGCCCGTCTCGAAACAGCGTAAAAATAGGGACTGTAGCTGGGGATGCAGGGTCGTTAACGGCGGGGCAAAGGGTTTGGGCCGCACAGGCACAGAACGCTGGCCATAGGGATAGTAACCGGCTAAAATGCGATCTTGAATTAAGGGCGGTTCACCGGATTTGAGATAGACTCCATCAAAGGGATGGGTTCCTTCCATCAGCAGTTGGAAAATCAGAACCGCCACGCCAAAGGCATCTTGGGCCGGGGTGCGATCGCAGCGATCGAAGCGTTTACCCTGCAATTCCGGTGGCGTAAACTCAGGTTTCCCCACGCCACAACGGTAGACCACCCCAGAGAGGCGATCGCGAATCTGGAAGGAGTCGGTATCAATCAGAAACACCAACGCCGAAGGATTCACCAACATATTGGACTCATTGACATCACCAATGACATAGCCGCGATGATGCAACGCCGACACGGCCACGGAGAGATTGCGGGCCACTCGATGCAGATGGGTATAGGTGAAAAAGGGGAGTTTCTGACGACGACTGCGAGGCGTATAGAGATCGTGCAGCGGGTAGCCTTGGGGAACCCGTGGCATCATAAACCCCAAGACTTGACCTCGATGATTGAGTAACAAGTCAACGGGAGCGGCAATGGCGGGGTTTTGCGGCGGATAGCGTAAACTCAAATGCAGCTTCGCTAGGCCGTTAGGGGTGAGTTTGTTGGCATGGTACAGCTTGGCCACCCACTGGGGATGTTCGGCAATGGCATAAATACTCCCTTCTCCACCTCGTCCGAGTTCTTGACTGAGGGTGATGCGTTGTCCATTGAGGCTATATAAGTCGGAAATCCCGACGGGGATGGAGGCAGGTTGTCTCATCACAGTTACAGCTTAAGGTCTGGTATTACGGTTGCAATACGCCCATGTTTAGCCCGACTAAAATCACAATCCCAAAGGCAACTCGGTACCAGACAAAGAGCCAGGTACTCTGGGTTTTGAGATAGTTGATTAACCAGGCGATCGCGAGATAGGAAAAGATGCCCGCTGAGAGGATACCGGCCGTTAGGGGCCACAGGCCCACCTCCTGAGTGGCCTCGATCACATCGCCCATTTCGACGAGTCCGGCTAGGGTGATGGCCGGCAACCCCAAGAGGAAGGAAAATCGGGCGGCGGTGGCCCGTTCTAAGCCCAAAAATAGCCCGGCGGTCATGGTTGAACCGGACCGGGAAACGCCGGGAATTAGGGCTAAGGCTTGGGCGAATCCCATCAGAATGCCATCGCGGGTGTTGAGTTGTTCAAAGTTGCGTTTGTGACGACAAAAGCGTTCGGCCAGTCCCAGTAATAGTCCCATAACAATGGAGACGATCGCAATCACCACCGAACTGCGGGCTGTGATTTCATAAAACTCCCGAAAGCCAAATTTGATGACTAAGCCAATGATGGCAATGGGAAAGGTTCCGATGACAATGCCCAGGGCAATTTTAAAGTCTTCGCTTTGGTAGTTGCGATCGCGAATCGCTCGCAGGCCACCGCCAAAGACTTGAATTAAATCGGCCCAAAAGTACCAAATTACGGCCACGATGCTACCGAGTTGAATCACGGCGGTGAAGGAGGCCCCCGGATCGCCCCAACCAAGAAATTCAGGGACCACTTTTAGGTGAGCGGAACTACTGATGGGGATAAATTCCGTTAATCCTTGCACCATTCCTAGGATAATGGCTTCTAAGACATTGGGTTGCCAGGTGACAAGGGTGGGACCCTTGTCGCTGGCCTGGAGTGGCCCGGATAGGGACATGGCGATCGCCACACTGAGGCTGGCGACACCGATCATCAGTCGATATTGAAGTCTGGTCATGTTGGCTTAGATCAGCAGAGCTTCCCTATCTTAGAAGACCGTCCCCGCTGATGGGGAGTTGGCGATCGTAACTTGAGATTGGGGGTGCAACTTCTTTTAGTGTAACAAATGTTGATTTTTAAGTCAACATAAATCCCCCGAAATCGAGAATGGGTTGGCCCATCCCCCCTAAAATCGAGCCAGTTTGCAAAGCTAAGCTAAAAGTTCTATGAAACTTTGACAAAGTTATCGAAAACAGCCTAAAAGCCAACAAAATTTCACGGTACGATGGATGCACCTGGTTGACTGACGTCTTTATTTGGGGTCTCAAGCCAAGGAAATACCCTTCTTAACCATTCTGAACCGTTGTTTTAGACCTGATTGCCCAATCGAGGGAGTGCAAAACCGGCGATGGCCATCGTCCTCCGACCCCACGGAAAACTCAACGCCCATGGTGCCGCCAAACTGAAACGGAAGTTGGGACAACTCCTGACGACCATTGCGGCGGGTCAAAAAACTTGGATTGTCGATCTCGGTGATATTCACCATATCGATCGCAATGGCCTGGCCTCACTCATCGAACTGCGTCGTCAGGCGGAGAATGCAAGCTGTAACTTCCTGCTGCGGGATGTCTCCGAGTCCGTGAGGATGACCTTAGATGCGGCTCATCTCGGTCAAGGCTTCAACATTTGTCCAAAACGTCCTAGTTCTATCAAAAAATGCCGGCTTCGGGACCCGCGATCGCCCCAGAGATACGGCCGGCCGCCAACCGCTTCCCCCGAGAATGACCCCTCCCTGGATCTCACCAACCTCGATGGTGACGGTGACATTTCCCAAATTCCTCAGGTGAGTGCCAGCGAAGCGATGGCCGCCCCGGTCATTTCAACCCCTCCGACTCCTTCTCGACATTCAAACACAACGGTTAATGAGAGGCAGTGGACGACGTGGAGAGAGTAAATGGAGCGGTCACATCCCCCAGCCTTTTGGCACTGTAGCACCCCAAACTCGCCACCGGATGAGTTTGTACGAGCGGTGCAACGGTACGCCCCTACTGGGGGGAGACGCTTGGCAACACTCCTTTGGAATCGAGACCAACGAGACCTCTCGGGCCTACCCGGGTTCCTCGATGCAGACCACTACCGACCGACTGCTGCGGCTGCATTTGGGGCAGAAATGCAGCAGGCGATCGCCCGTCTGCAACAAGCGATCGCCCACTCGGAACAGGTGGCCATCTGGGGTGATTTCGATGCGGACGGAGTAACGGCCACGTCAGTTCTTTGGGAAGGACTGGGGCAATTTTTCGACCGTGGTCCAGATTCCCCACAATTGTCCTACTACATCCCCAATCGCCTCACCGAGTCTCATGGACTCAATCGGCCCGGAATTGAGCGGTTAGCGGCGGCGGGGATTCACCTCATCGTCACCTGCGATACGGGAAGTACCAATCTCGACGAAATCCAATACGCCGCCGAGTTGGGCATCGATATCATCGTCACCGACCACCATACTCTGTTACCACAACGGCCCCCAGTCACTGCCCTCATTAACCCTCGTCATTTTCCGTCGGATCATCCTCTCCATCATTTATCGGGGGTGGCGGTGGCCTATAAATTAGTTGAAGCCCTCTACGCCGCCCAACCGGACATTCCCCAACAGCCCTTAGAGAGTCTCCTAGACTTGGTCGCCATCGGTTTGATTGCCGATTTAGTGGAGTTACGGGGAGATTGTCGCTATTTAGCCCAACGGGGACTCCAGCAACTGCGACGACAATTGACAACACCCACCCATCCAGGGGTGACAGAACTGTTATTACGTTGTCAAGCCCACGGCGATCGCCCGACCGATATTTCCTTTGGTATCGGGCCACGCATCAACGCCGTCAGTCGCATTTATGGAGATGCCAGCTTTTGTGTGGAGTTGTTGACCTCCCGAGATGGCGATCGCAGCCGCCTCCTGGCCCAACAAGCCGACGAAGCCAACGATCGCCGCAAAGAAGTCCAACAGCGAGTCTTGCAAAGCGTAGAAACGCAACTCGAACAGATTGATCTCTCCACCACCAGCGTCATTGTCTTAAGCGATCCCCAATGGGATGTGGGAGTTTTAGGCTTAGTCGCCGGCCAAATCGCCAGCCAATGGGGTCGTCCAACCCTCTTACTCTGCGAAGACCCTTTTAGTGACCCTCCCTTTGCCCGAGGATCGGCCCGATCTGTGGCGGGTTTAGATCTCTATGAGTTAGTCAACCGTCAATCTCATCTGTTACATCGCTTTGGCGGCCATCCCTTCGCCGCTGGGTTAAGCCTTCCCCTAGAGAATCTGCCCCTGTTACGAGAAGCCCTCAATCAACAACTCTTGCAACATCTCGGACGTTTTGGTGGGATTCAACCGATCCTCAACTATGACTTAGAGGTAACGGTTGCGGACCTAGGACAAGGGTTATTGGACGAGTTACGACACCTCGAACCCTGTGGAATGGGCAACCCGGTCCCTCGTTTATTGCTGCGACAATGCCAGTTTCAGGGGGTCTATCACCGGAAACTGCGAGTCAAGGGTCAGAAGTTGCAATATCTGATTACCCATTTCCAACTGCAAGACGCCAGTTGTGATCAGGGCTTTCCGGGAATCTGGTGGGGTCATTACAAAGAGGAACTTCCCCCAAGTCCCTGTGATGTCATTGTTGAACTCGACGTCAACACCAACTGGAAAACCTCAGCCAAAATTCCAAAATATCAAGTTCGTCTGATTGATGTGCGTCCCAGCGGCGAGTCTATTGCTTTGGAGATGTCCCGGCCGGATTGGGGCCAAGCCAGCGGCGACCCCGTCTCGATGGACCAGTTAGCCGAAACCAGTCAGCAAACCTGGTTAACCTTAATTGGGATCGCCAAATATCTTAGTCGAACCGGTGAAACCCGCTCACGGCAAGTCATTCAGCAGAAACTAGGAATCGGCGATCGCCCCCTAGAGATTGGCTTGGAACGCCTCTGTCATCTCGGCTTCTCGGTTCACTCCCCCAGTCCCGAGGCGATCGCCATTAGGGCCATCTCCGATGACAGGGGCGATCGTCATCTCCAATCCCTGGCCCAACCATTCCTCGATGCGGTGTGCGAGGAACAATTCCGCCAACGCCATCGCCAACCGCAACAGACTACAT
>SIHH01000218.1:0-2570 GCA_004299065.1 Phormidium sp. SL48-SHIP
TTCCCTATTCCCTCTATTATTCAATATTGATTGCCATAAAATTGGGCTATGGGTGATAAACTTCTGTGTTTAAGTAACGGTCATGGTGAAGATGCGATCGCCGTGCGCATTTTGCAACACCTGCAACAGCATCCTCAAGGCCCGGAATTGGCGGCCTTACCCCTCGTTGGCGAGGGACGAGCGTATCAACACGTACCCGATGTTCCCATTGTTGGTCCCGTGAAAGCGATGCCCTCGGGCGGCTTTGTCTACATGGATGGCCGGGAACTCTGGCGGGATGTACGGGGGGGATTGTTGGGCTTAACCTGGGCGCAATGGCGTGTGGTGCGTCAATGGAGTAAACAGGGCGGTAAAATTTTGGCGGTGGGGGATATTGTGCCGTTGTTGCTGGCTTGGTTGAGTGGGAGTCCCTATTGTTTCGTCGGAACCGCTAAATCTGAGTATTATCTGCGCGATGAGATTGGCCCCTTGCAGCGACGCAGTTGGTTTGAGACGTTGGAAAGTTGGTCGGGTTCGGTGTATTTGCCTTGGGAACGGGCCTTGATGCGTTCAAAACGCTGTCGGGCCGTGTTTCCTCGGGATGGCTTAACCACGGAACGACTGCAAGAGATGGGGATTGGGGCCTATAACTTGGGTAATCCGATGATGGATGGCTTAGAGGCGAAACCCGTTGTCGTAGACGGTGAACAGGCGCGATCGCTTACACTCCTCTTGTTGCCCGGTTCTCGGGTTCCTGAAGCGCATCGTAACTGGGAACAACTCCTGCAAGCGGTTCAGGGGGTGCAACGAGTTCAAAATAATCGACCGTTGACAGTTCTGGCGGCGATCGCCCCTGGCTTGGATCTCGAACCCTTCACTCGCGCCCTAGATGCTTATGGTTGGCAGGCCACCCGCAAATCGGTTCCCGGCATTGACGATGACGCGGCCCAACGATTTAGCTTTAATCAGGGGCGATTGGTTCTGAGTCAAAATGCCTTTGGGGACTGTTTACGCCAAGCGGATATGGCGATCGCCCAAGCCGGAACCGCCACCGAGCAATTTGTGGGCCTGGGGAAACCGGCCATCGCCTTCCCCGGTGAGGGACCTCAATATACCGCCGCCTTTGCTGAGGCCCAAGGTCGTCTTTTAGGACAATCCTTAATCCTCGTTCCCGGGCCGGAACAGGTGGCCGATGTGGTGCAACGCTTGCTGCAAGATCCCGATTGGCACCAACTCATTGCCGAAAACGGTCGTCGTCGTCTGGGACTCCCCGGCGCGGGAGAACGGATCGCCAGGGATGTCCTACAATTGTTGTTTGGGGTTGAATGATGGCCCCAGCCTGAGTCTGACTCCTGATTCTGTTCCTTTCGCGTTCTCTCGACCTTATGGACCGTTCTAAAGTTGTGGCCATCGTCACCGGGGCGATTTCCCTGTTGTTGGCGATCGCCTATCTCGTCTTAGTCCAATTCCTCGATTTTCGCGGCGAAATGCTGCCGGCCCCTCAAGATCTCTCGACGCTCATGAGTTGGTATGGCTAAGACTCCCCGCAAGCTATTAGTCCTCTCGACTCCCGTTGGCCCGTTGGGAACGGGATTAGGCGGCGGAGTGGAATTAACTCTGTTTAATATGGCCCAGGTGCTAGAGGAACGGGGCTATTCCGTGACGGTACTGGCTCCTGAAGGCTCGGCCTTACCGCCGTTAGAGATTCAAACTATCCCCGGACGCTTACAAGATACTGCCCAAAGTCAGGGACGACAAACCCCCATTACGCTCCCGGCTAACTCAGTTCTGGCGGCCATGTGTGAGACGGCCAGACAACGGCAGTCTGAGTTTGATGCCATCATTAACTTTGCCTATGATTGGCTCCCGTTTTATCTAACGCCCTTTTTTGAGATTCCGGTCTTCCATTTTGTCAGTATGGGGTCGTTGACGGATGCGATGGATGAGGTGGTGGTGAACGCCGTTAAGGCCACCCCTGAACGAGTGACGTTCTATACCCGCACTCAAGCCCAAACTTTCGGAGTCAACCGGCCCGATGGCCTCTACATTCCCAGTGGCTTAGATTTGTCTCTCTATGAATTTTGTGCTGCACCCCAGTCTCAGTTAGCCTGGGTGGGGCGTATTGCCCCGGAAAAGGGCTTAGAAGATGCTCTGGCTGCGATTAGTCAAACGGGAGACTCGATGACGGTTTGGGGGGTGATGCAATGTCCTGACTATTGGCAAGAGATTGGCCAGCGTTATCCCCAGGCGAAGGTCACCTATGGCGGCTTTTTGCCCACCCAGTCCTTGCAACGGGCCTTAGGGCAATGTCGCGGCTTGATCATGACCTCGAAATGGGTTGAAGCCTTTGGCAATGTGGCGATTGAAGCCTTAGCTTGTGGGGTTCCGGTGCTGTCTTACCGTCGCGGCGGCCCGGCGGAGATTGTCCGTCATGGCAAAACCGGCTGGTTGGTTGAACCGGATTCGGTATCGGGATTGGTTGCCGGAATTGGTAAACTGCCTCAGTTTGACCGTTGCGATTGTCGTCATCAGGCTGAAGTGGAGTTTTCTTTGGCGGCGATGGGCGATCGCGTCGAACAATGGCTGGCGAT
>SIHH01000218.1:2670-6606 GCA_004299065.1 Phormidium sp. SL48-SHIP
TAGAGCGTATCGCTCATCTGACGACTCCGGCGGCTCATGCCAGTAAACTTGAGCATATTGTCGAGTCGCCCAAGTTTGTCCCCACGGAGGATGGAGGGCGACAACCGGTGTCGTTTCCTGGCTACAGCATTATCACCCCTCCTGGGGCAGAGGATCGGGCCAATGTTGAGTTTTATCAGGTGGTGGCTGATTGTCAAACTCGCATTGCTCAACGACTTGGGGCCAATCTCTTTGCGGTGGTTCCCCCGAAGAGTTTTCACCTGACGCTGGCGGATTTGATTTGGGATAGTGCTTATCGTGAAGCGAGTCTGGACCCGGAATTTGACGACAAATTACAACAGTGCATTGGCGAGATCTTCGATCGCATTCAACCAATGTTAAGTAGTCCTAAGTCGCCTCAATGGCAGCTGAGTGGCTTGGTGGTGATGCCTCGGGCGATCGCCGTCACTCTCAACCCCAGCAATGAGGCCGCCTATGACCGTATTATCGCACTGCGTCGCGCGGTCTATCAGAGTTCGTCTCTGATGCAGTTGGGCATTGACCAACAATATAATCTCACGGCTCACGTCACTCTCGGCTATTTTGGCACGTCGGCAGACCCCCTCGACGGCCAAGAGTTAGCTCAGTTCCTCGATGACTGTGCGATCGCGGCCAAAACGGCGGCTCCCCCATTTTCGGTGACTCGGGCTGAATTGCGCAAGTTTACAGATATGACTCAGTATCACCGAGAGCCGGATTTCCCCGTTTTGAGCTTGTAAAGCCCATTAACACATTTTTGAATATATGTCAATGCTTTTGAAATAATAATGCACAACTAACCCAACCGGCTATAACAAGGGTTGGATTTGTTGTCGATAGGCGGTGGTGTTCAACCCATCGCCTTGTGCCGCTTGGGAGGCGTCAATCTCGTCTCGTAGGCGAGCGACGCGATTGCGGGTATCGGGGTGAGTATTGAGGAATTGGGGTAGGCCACCGCCACCGCTGAGGAGTCGTTCAAAGAAGTTGACCATTCCCACGGGGGCGTAATTGCTGCGGGTGAGGATCTCTAAGCCCACCTGATCGGCTTCATACTCAGCACTACGGCTGTTAGGGCGGTTAATCACCAATTCGTAGGCGATATTGACCAACACATCAGGGTCGACCCCCGTTGCATTGAGAACGCCCTGGGCGATCGCCGCTTGACGTAAGCGGTCTAACACGTGTTTCTCGGTAATATGGGCGATTTCATGGGCCACGACGCCCGCTAATTCCGCCTCGTTATCGGCCCGACGAATCAGGCCCGTATTGATATAGACAAAGCCGCCGAGAGTGGCAAAGGCATTGATGCTATCATCTTCGACAACCTGAAACGTAAACGGTAAGTCCGGTCGACTGCTTTGCCGCACCAGTCGCTGACCGATGACATTGACATAATTGGTGACTTGGCGATTATCGTAGAGGCGGACATCTCGGACGAGGCGATCGTTAATCTGTCGTCCCAGGGCCACTTCTTGCTCATCAGACATGGACGAAATCTGAATCACCTCAATCACATTGGGGAGAATATCGAAGATGGAGAAGCCCAAGACGGCGGAGGGAGACAGCAACAGAACCGAAACCGCCGTCACCAGGGAGAATGTGCCATAGAGGAGACGGCGTGAGAGATTGGAGGAGGACTTAGAGAAGCCAAACATGAGGAGTTAGGAGTTAGAGGTTAGGAGTGGGGCGATCGCAACGGGGGAAAACCCGACCGTTCCCCTCAAACTATAGACGCAGGTGGCCTCCAAAAAGTTCAGGGCCGTGATTCAGTGAAGCAGTATGCTAGGCTCGGAAGTTGAGTTTTAACGATATGCAAGACAACCTAAAATACAACTATGAAACTGCTCGATGCTAAGGGTCGTCTGTTTGGCAAAATTAGCCTACTCGACATTGGGGCGATCGCCGTCATTCTAGCCGTCTTTGTCGCCGTCTTCCTAGTTCCCGGAACTGGGGGATCGGTCGCTCAAGTGAACCTCAACACCCGCCCGGTTGAAATCACCGTCATCGTTCGTGGCCTAAGTGTCTTCGATGCCGATGGCTTTGTCGAACAGATGCGAGACGATGGGCAAACTGACATTATCATCCGTAACCAGCCCCACGGAACCATTGATATTGTCAACATCGAACGGCTACCGCGAACCCTAGCGGTTCCACAACCCGATGGAACCCTAGCCGCCCTCGAAGATCCCCGGTCAGAAGAACTCTATAGCGTTAGTCTACTGCTAACCTTAGCCGGGAACGCCCGAATGACCAGTAGTGGTCCCGTCTTGGGCAACAGCAAGCTCAAAATTGGTACATCTGTCGAACTCGAAGGAACCCTCTATAACTTTAACGGCAGCGTCATCGACGTCAACTTAGATCCGTAAACCCCTCTAAGACTAGCGAATCGTCGACCCCACCGCTAAGATGAAGCCATTTCAATCGACGGCGGCTACCCGTTGCAACGGTAGTCCTCGATGGATTCTCCCGATTGCTCCAGATATCGAGTTATGTCTCTCATGCCAGCTGAACCCGCACGCATCACGCCGATTCAACCCGTTAACCCCGTTCAACCGCCTCCTCAACCTCCGAGCGAGTCTCAAAACAATAACACCTCGGACAATAGCCCGATTACCGATCGCGACTACCTCGATCGCGTCGTGGGCCAGAATACCCGCAAGTACACCATGGCCAAAGCGGAGTTTTCAGTTCCCTGTATGCCCTCGATGCTCAACGAGGCCCTGCGACTCCTACAGGAGTATTGTCAACTGTTAGGCAAGCCAGGAACCCCCGAAGAACAAGAGAAACTGCGAGCCTTCCTCTCCCAGAAATTGCAGGAAGGGTTCAACGCCTCTCCCCATTCCCGATTAGTTCTCATGTGCGTTCCCGCCAAGCCCCAAATTGGACTTCTCGGCGGCGTCTCGATTCAAACCAAGGTGGTTTCTGAGTCGTTGAGCGATAAGTACACCACGTGGCCCAAAACTCGCCCCGATCCTCTTTTTGGCAGTGAACCCGACGTGAAAGTGATGAACGTGGCCGCCTCTTTGGGAGAACCGAGTCAAATTCGCGTTTTAGACGTAGGAGCCGGCCCAGGACGCAATAGCTTACCCCTAGCTCGTCGCGGCCACCCGGTTCATGCCTTAGAACTCACCCCCGTCTTTGCCGAGAAACTGGTGCAAGCCGCGAAACCCGAGAATTTACCTGTGGAAGTGGCCGTGGGGAATGTCCTCGATCCTTTAGTACGGATGCGGCCTTATTACTATCAGTATGTGATCTCGACTGAGGTGATTTCCCATTTCCGAAATACTCAAGAGTTACGCCTATTTTTTGGCAAAATGTGTGATGCTCTAGTCACAGGTGGGAAGTTGTTGGTGAGTCTGTTTTTGACGGAAGGGGGCTATCAACCAACGGATTTAGTGCGGGAGTTAGGGGAGGTGTCATTCTCCTCGATTTTCACTCCAGGGGAGTTACGCCAGTCCATTGAAGGCTTACCGTTAAACATGGTCTCAGTTGAAGCCACATTAGAGTATGAGAAGCAGCATCATCAAGGAGAGTCTTGGCCACCAACACCCTGGTACGAAGGTTGGTGTTCAGGACGCAATGTGTTTCCGATTCAGAAAAAGCCGCCGATGCAGTTGTATTGGGTGTTAATGGAACGCTCGTGAACGTTAACGTCCACCTCCCGTGACACCCCCACTCCCTCGTGTCATGGCTCCCGCCGTGACACCCCCACTCCCTCGTGTCATGGCTCCCGCCGTGACACGCCGAGGGGGAGGCTCTGCCTCCCGAACACCATCGAGTCTTAAACCGGTTAAACTCTTGGAGATTGATCAGCCCTAGTCCCAACTCAACCTTGACAGAAACCAGATCTATCTTAAATGTCAAACGCCAAACCGAGGTCATCGAGAATACCTTAAGTGTTTGTCGTTCGGTCTGGAA
>SIHH01000219.1 GCA_004299065.1 Phormidium sp. SL48-SHIP
GCCATGACACGAGGAGGGAGGAGACGCCATGACACGAGGAGGGAGGAGACGCCATGACACGAGGGGGGAGGAGGACTTTCCGTGTCACCCTGAACCCTGAAGAACCACAAATTTACCATCAATCTAACGCCAATTTCCTAATAATATAAACGGCGACCAATAGGCGGGATGCTGATAATTTGAAGATTGTAATAACGCCAACTGAGCCTGACGTAAACTTTCCGCTTTGTTCTGTCCTGAATTTGCCCAAAGTTGCTGATAAAACTCAACCATCAACTCGGCGGTTGGTTCGTCCTGAACAGACCATAACGTTGCCAACGTACTGCGAGCGCCCGATCGCAGGGCAAACCCGGCAATTCCCAAAGTGGCCCGATCATCGCCTCGCGCCGTCTGACAGGCACTCAAAACCAGTAAATCAATCGGATTCGGACGAGTGGGCGATCGCAACACCACATCTAAATCCTCAACATTAATTCGTCCTTCCCAGGTTAATAAAAAGGTCTCATCAGCCCGAGAACTAAACTGACCATGAGTCGCTAAATGAATCACATTAAACGCATCATTTCGACTTTGGGCCACTAACGCATCCCGTGTAAAGGCCTGATTGAGTAGAAATTCACTCTCGGGCAACAATTCAGCAATTTGGGCCACCTCCAACTCCACCGCCGGAATAGCACTAAAGCCTTGATGAGCCTCACTTAAACCCCCCAGCAACGCCTTGAACTCACCGTCAGCCAAAGACCCCGCCTCGACTAACTGAAGACTCTGACTCAGGGCGATCGCGTACTCTTCAATCAGATACTCTCCCGACGTGCGATCGTATAACGCCCCCAGCGGGAGATTACGTAACGGGCCATCGGGTACAAAGACCAAGGTCTTAATCTGATGTTGCCGCAATACCTCTTGAACCGGACGAATCAGCCAATCATACACCTGAGCCGATCGCTCTAAGCGGTCTTCCTCCGCCACCGCCGGATTGATTGACTCCAACATCGCCGTCAAACCCTCCTCCAGTTCTGTGCGCGGTTTTCGGGTTTCGTAGAGGATCGGATCTTCCCCCGCCAGAGAGAGAATCACCGCCAGGCGATCGCTCAAAACCGCCGTATAAAACACCGCCGCCGATTCATCGAGATCCTCGACATCAATCGCATCGGCTTCGAGACAGGTTTCTCGGAAAAAGTTGTTTAACTCCGTCAGCCGTAGCGAAATTAAGGTGCTTTGGGCCTCGCGAATCGCTGTTTGTTGGGAATTGGGTTGGGAATTATGTTGCGAATTCAGATCTGAGTGACTCGAACCCCCGGTTGCAGCACGTTCGAGTAATAGGCGTACTAAGCCGAGATACACCGGTTCAATCTGTTGACGATAGGAAAACTGAAGCTCTGGATCGAAGCTGACTAAATCCAGTCGTAACTCATCTAACAGGCTCACCGTATCCCGATAGAGGGCGATCGCCTCCGTTTGTCGTCCCAACCTATCCAAAATACGCCCCAGTTGCCATTGCCACAACGCCCTTAAATCTCGATTATCTAAGCGTTCCTCAAAAGTTTGAGCCAAGGTTAGGGCCTGTTGCGTCAGTTGCTCAGCTGCGTCCCACTGTTCAGCCTGTTCGTAGAGTTGAGCAAGTTGGCCCAAGCCATAGGATTGACCTCGACGATCTTGGAGTCGGCGAGACTCTTCTACCGCTTGGCTTAACTGTTGAGCCGCTAACCCTTGATAGGCGATTGCATCCCAGCGCAGTAAACTTTGACTCAAGTTAATACGGCCATAACTGGTCTGTCGTGAAGGAGGACGCGATCGCAACAGCACCTTAAGTTCCTCTAACTGGGCCTGGGCCGCCGCCGTCTCTTTACGGTCCACCAACACCGCCAAGAGGTTCAACCGAGCCAGAAACGCTACATCTGGGTCTGGATTGGCCCCTAACACCGCCTCATAGCCGGTCCTCGCTGCGTCCAACCGTTGCTGATCTCGGTGGCCATTGGCTAAGCGAAACTGGAGTTGAGCCGTTAAGTCATCGTCCCCCAGCTCTTGGGCCATGCTTAACCCTCGCTGTAACACCTCCTGAGACTGTTGCGGTTCTGCCAGAAGTTGCAACACTTCCCCGAGTTGAGCCTGGGCCTGAACCATCAGGGGAGATAGGGGGAACGCCTCCAACGCCTCTAACTCCTCTAATTCCCCTAACTCCTCTAATTCCCCTAACACCGAGATTAACGCCTCTCGGGCCTGGGGATAATATCCCGACGTTTGCAGGGTTTGAATTTGGTTGAGAAGGCTTCCCCAACGACCCTCGGGCAATTGCGCCTGGTCATAGGCCGTTTGGGCAGCTTGCCAGGTCTCTCGCGCCCGGTGAGGCTGGCCTTGGAGAAAATAGGCTCGACCGCGACCATTGAGGGCGATCGCCTGGGCCTGAGCCACTTCCCTGGACTCAGGAGAGTCGGAGAGAGCCGCCAAACTCGCATCACTGGCGGTCATCGCGTCGGACCATTGCCCTAAATCTTGATCAAGCAACGATAAAGCCGTCAACGCCAAAGACTGACCAGGGCGATCGCCCTGGCGGCCCAATCGTTGCTCCTGACGTTGCCACCACTGCACTTGCTCAGATATCGGTAACCTCTCCAGGGCCACCCAGTCCTCAGATCGTCCATCAATCGGGCTTCCTGAGGGGCGATCGACCCAGAGGATCTCTCCGCGCAAGAGAGATCTCGGGTCTGAGGGAACCCCGCCACGACCCGAGATCACGAACTGATTCCCCTCCTGGGCGCGACAGGCCGGCATCACTAAATCGGCCGGGTTAACGATACCCTCTAAGTCCCAGGAGGGACGATTCACGGGAAAACCGGGGCGTAATTCGGACTCATTGAACCGGGGGAACAACTGGGAAATCTCCGCCGGACCGGCCCACAGCGGCGACAATCCCAACATGAGAAATGTCGTCAGCAAGACTCCCCCCCAAACCTGCTTCATGGTCATATCTATTGCGTCTGATAACCGGTCAAGAACTCACATAAGGCTCGTTCTTGATACTGACCGGCTAAATTTTGTAGATGATCGGTGAAGGGACGTAATTGAGGGTGGTCTTGTTCGAGTTGTTTGGCGCGGCGTTTCAAGTCTTTTAAATTCCCTTTACGAGCTAAATGGAGCAGTTCTTCAATCACCGTATCAGGAACCATCTCTGGGGGACAGGTTTTTTCTACGGTTTTTGAGGTCTGGGACTGTTGGCGTTCTCCATCCTCTTGTACGATCCAGCGTAACTGAAGATGGCGCTCTAACAGTTGTAAGATATCACTGCGGTGGAAGGGTTTGGTTAAAAACGCCGTCGCACCAGCGTCTAAACTGCGCTCTCGTGCATCAGTAAAGACATGACTCGATAGAGCGATCATGGGTAGCTTGGCGCTGGACTCCTGCTGGCGTAAGCTTTCTATCAATGAAATCCCATCGCGATCGGGTAAGTCGAGGTCAGTCAGAATTGCATCGAGATGGTGATTGTTTAGATGGTCTAAGGCTTCTTGCGCTGTGGCCGCTTCCAGAATTGAGAACCCGAGGGGAGTCAGTAAGCCACTCATGATACTACGGCTGTCTGCCGATGGATCAACAAGCAACAAACAAGGGCAGGTTCCGGAAACGGAAGTGATTTTAGAGTAGTCTCGCGAGAGAATTGGTGTTTCTTTGCTGTTTAGGGTCGGCAGTGTTAATTCAAAGTAAAAGCGGCTTCCTTGTCCGGGTTGACTGTCCACGTGCAACTCTGACCCCATTAAACGAATGAGTTGGCAACAGATAGCTAAGCCTAATCCGGTTCCTTCGGCGAGTTTTTGCGATTCCTTGACTTGCTCAAAGGGTAGAAAAACTTTTTCTAATTGCTCGGGAGTCATGCCAACTCCGGTGTCAGTTACTGTGAACTTTATACAATTCTTTTTGGTGTTTTTGTTGATGTCTAATTCTGAGCTATCCCGGCTTAATTTAGATGAATTAACGGGATAAACGCTTAAAGAAACAGACCCTTTCGGTGTGAATTTAACGGCATTACTGATTAAATTGACCAGGATTTGCCGGAGTCGCTTATCATCAGCAATAACCAGTTTTGGCAACGAGTTATCTAATTCCGAATAAAAGGAAATCCCCTTTTTTTCTGCCGCTGGTTTAAACATTTGCGCCGCTTGCAGCAGAAAGGGTTTTAAGGGAATGGGTTTTGGGTCGAGTTCTAGTTTACGGGCTTCAATTTTTGAGAGATCGAGGATGTCGTTAATCAGTTCTAACAGATAGGTTCCACATTGATAAATCACACCTACCCCGCGACGTTGACTGTTGAGATCCTTGGCATGTTGTAGGATTTGAGCATAGCCGAGAATGCCGTTGAGGGGAGTTCGCAACTCATGACTCATGTTGGCCAGAAACTCACTTTTGGCAATGTTGGCGGCGTCGGCGGCTTGTTTGGCGGCTTCGAGTTCTTGGGTACGCTCAAAAACTTGGCGTTCTAAGTCGTTGGAGTAGTCTTGTAAGCGTTGGGTAAAGGTCCGTAATTGATGTTGATGATAGCGATGACGGGTGAGTGTCGTCGTCGCCACGAAGGCCAGGAGCGGGGACACCGTGGGAATGAGCCAACCACTCAAGAGGCTACCATAGGCGATCGCCCCCATCACCAGAGTTCCCCCAGTCACCAGTAATAGGGGATAAAGCCAAGTGGACTGCTCCTTAAAGGGTTCTCGAATTAACCCCCGCCAAGTTCCATAGGTTCCCAACGCCGCCCAGAGCAAAATCCAGCCCCATTCGCCATAATGATGCCAGAAGCGAATCATGGGCCGGCCATCGAGGGCGCTGCTGAGAATTTGACTGACTCCGTGAGCGTGAACTTCCACACCACTCATCAGATAATGGGGAGCGCGATTTGGGTTCCCCCAGGCTTCACCATCGCTCAGAGACTCTGAAGAACCGGCGGCGTTGAGGCGATACTGGTTGAGGCGATACTGATAGAGAGCCTGACTATAGGGCGTGAGAAAGAAGTCGTTAATACTCTCGGCCTCGGACCCAATCAAGACAATGCGATCGCGAATCAACTCCGGTGACACTCTCCCCTGCACAACATCCGACACGGATACCTTATCAAAGGGACTCGCGGGACTGCGATAGTTGAGAAAAATCTGATATCCCCCTAAATCGGCGGGCGAATAGCCTCCCTCAACCCCCGTCAAGGGTGAAAACTGAGCTTGTCCGAGTTGATAGTGATGCGTTTGTTCCTCGCGCACCTCTAAATTGACTCCCATCTGTTGCAGATATAGGAGACTCACCCGAGTGGCGAACCCGAGCTTAATCTCCCTCTCAACCGGTGCGGAGACAATGAGGCGGCGAATTTTACTATCACCATCTTCAGGCACATCGGCCAACCCCACGCGATGGTTCTGGGCGAGAATCGGCGGCGGCGCAACGGTTCCGCTTCCAAACGCCTTTTCGACACCAATTAAATTAGGAAGTTCCGCCATTAGGGCCTGTAGCCGTTCATGACCGGGATTTTGTGGCAGATCCCGATAAAGATCTAAGCCAATCACGCGGGGATTTTGGGCGGCTAAGGTTTCTAACAGATTGGCTAACACCGCATCCGAGAGGGGCCACCTCCCTAAGGCCGTAATATCCGCTTCTTGCACCGTCACCAACAACAGCCGAGATTCTAAGGATTCCGCAGGACGCAACACCAAAAGCGTATCAATAGCCAGCCATTCCAACCGTTGAAACGCCCCCCAAGTCGATCCTAGGGCGACGGTTGTGGTGACCAACGCGACAATCACTTCTCGCTCAAAGCGTTTCAGCCAACGGGAAAGACCCAGCATGGGCAGAGTTAGTCCGGGACATCGAGGAACGGTTCGTTGGCGATCGCGGCCAGGCCCACTTGGTCGAGAAGATCGTCCCAAGACTGACTCACGACAGACGCATCAGGACGATTCTGTCTGAGGTCGGCCAACGTACTCAAGGCATCATACCAAATCCCTTGACGACCATAGGCATTCGCTAAGGGGAGCGATCGCCGTCCTTTCGTTTGTCCCACCACGGCTTTGAGTTCCTCATCTGGGGACACTCGCCGCACCCAACCGGACACCCGAGGACTATCGGGGCGCAAGCGTTCTTCCGTGACGAGGGCAAAATGCCATTGATAGGTTTGGCCCGTTTCCAGGCCCGGAATCGTCTCGGGTAACTCCAGGCGCATCACTCCCATCTCAGCAATGGGGACATAGCCTTGATAATGGTGTTCTCCGTCTTCTGTCAGCACACTAAAAAAGGCCAAGCGGGCCGATGTCCGTGGTACATAGACAAAGAAACTGGGATAGGCTTGGGTCGTTTGACCATAGTGATCGGTTGGCAACAAGGCCCTCAAATCTGAGGTGGTATCCCGAGATCCGGCCCCACCGGTATTGACAGGGGGGTCGTCGGTGGGAGGAATAAAGGTCACATCACCTCGGGAGGCTCCTCCCTGAGTCTGTCGTGGCGGTTCCTCATTGGGAGGAATGAAGGTAATGGCCGCCGCCGGGAAAGAAAGGCGACTGATTAGCCCGATGGTGAGGGTTGAGAGGATAAGACGTGGCAACATGGGGGGAAAGGGAACGGGGAACGGGGAACAGGG
>SIHH01000220.1 GCA_004299065.1 Phormidium sp. SL48-SHIP
TTCAAAATGAGGCGAGGTTAGATCCGGGTGAATCTGAAGCGATCGCCCTTGTCCTGGAACTCAAGGCTAATTTGCTGTTAATTGATGAGCGTCGTGGTCGAGCAGAAGCTGATCGCGATTGAGTGAGAATTACAGGTTTGCTGGGTATTTTGGTTGAAGCTAAACGCAAAAATTTGATTGCTACCGTCAAGCCATTGATAGACGCTATGATTGCCACGTCAGAATTTAGAGTCTCTCCAGCCTTGTACAACCAGATTTTGGATATGGTGGACGAAACTTAATTCGGTTCTTCCGAATCCATTAGAAAAGTTACTTACTGCACTCGAAGAGTTAAGAAAGGACGAGGATTGATGAATCGATACAGCATGATTGTTCAGGGGTCTGATGAAGATCAGCTTTTCTTTGTTACCCCCACAGGTGCAAGATTAAAAACCCTGATTTGCCTCAAAGACTACTATAACGAGCCGCCACCGCCAAACAAGTATTCAACTTAGGAATCACATCCACCAAAACATCAAAACTTTCTTTACTTAAACACAGCAGCAACGCATCAGTGTCTGCCGTAATTGTTGCCGAATAGGGCGTATCTCCAAACAAGCCAAAATCGCCAAAATAGCTGCTTGATTTGAGCAGAATTGGCTCATCGGAAAAACTAGATTTTGCCTGTAACTGCCCTTGATAGACAATCGAAAGCTGCCGCCCTAACTCACCTTCTCGACAAATCGTTTCTCCTGCCCCATAAGACCGTTTCTGAAACCCTCGATCCAACGACCAAAGTTCATCAAGAGATAACTCTTGAAATAAGACCAAGGTTTTGAGAAACAAAATGCGATCAAACGATAAATTTTCCACTCCCTGGGTTTTACTAATTTCTTGCACTAACGCCTTCACCACCCGATCGCGATCGCGTAACACTCCCGGCGGCACCTCTTGCTGATAACTGGCCCAAACCCGCAACGCCCCGGCCCGAATCCAATGATCTTCCGTTAGTAACATCTCCTGCAACAGTGCCAACGCCCTCTTGTCATCCCCGAGGCCAGATCCCGAAACCGGCCCATCCGGATACTCAATCAGCGGCACAATGGGAAACACATAGCGACGGTGGGGCAACGTTTCGAGGGTTTCGAGGGCATTATCGCGATCGCGTTTCTCCCCCCGCTGCAACAACTGTCGCACTTCCGCCAACGTACGACGATTGCCCAAACAGGACAACACATGAAACACTTGATTAACCACCCGTTGCGTGCGATCGCGGAACACCCCCACCAACGGCTGCCATTGCGGCGATTCCTGAGGGATGCGTTGCCACCAATCGCGAATCAGGGCCGCCCGTCGATAATCCGCCTGTAAATACCCCTCCAAAAACTGAAACGCCCGGCTCGTTTTCACCGTCGCCAGCACCGCCACCGCCGACTCCGCCACCTCAATACGGGGATGACTCAGATACAACTGCGCCAGGCGATCGAGATTATAATCCTCATAACGGGCCAACGCCTTAATCGCCTGTCCCCGAACCGTAATATCACGATCTTCGAGGCCTCGGGCAATATCGGGCCAAAACTCCTGCAACTGCACCGCCCCCAACAAATCCACCGCCGCCCCACGAACCACCGGATTCGGGTGATCCAAAAAGCCACTCGCCAACTCCGCCAACGCCAAATCCTGTTCCGGCTGCAACTGAGCCAACCCCTTCAACCCCTCAATCTGCACATCCACCGAGGCCCCCTGCAACAAACTGCGTAACTGGGGAATCATCGTCACATCCCCCGTATTGCGAATCCCGCGAATCACAACGGTTTTCGTCTCATCATCCAAAGGAGACTCCCAAATCCCTCGACAGCGTTGCCGCACCTCAGGGGTTAATGTCGTTGACTGTTGGGCCAAGACACAGGCCAAGCCGCGAATCGTGGGTGCAGAACTAGCGGTCAGCTTCTCTAGCCAAGCATCGGCAATGGGTTCTCGACGAGCCACCAAGGCCTCAAAGGCCAAGAGTTGCACTGCCGTATCCGAAGACTCCAGCATTTCCCAGAGAAACTGCGACAGAACCTTGTCTTGGGGTGTTTTGGCAAAAAAACGAAATAAGCCCCGTTCTTGCCCCGGCTGAGCCTGGCAAAACAAGGGTTTTACCTCCGGTAGCACCCGACTAGGAACCCGTAATCCGGCTGCCAACCGTAGAGCTTTTTCCCGTTCCTGGGGTTTTCCCTCCCGCAATAGGGTTTTCAGGCGGGGAATTTGATTATCTGGGACTTGTTGAAACACCTCCTCAACCATATCCAAATCCATCTCAGCGGTTTTAGAGAACAGCCGCGTCACCATGGCCTGGAAATAATCCCGACTCAGTTGATGACGAACGGCCACAAACAGCAAACTGAGGACCGTCCCAAACAGGGCAATAGACCAAGCATCAAGATAGGCCTGGGCCAACCACAACAGGCCCCCCGTGGTCGCCAATCCCAGGGCATAACACAAGCCATCGGTTAAAGCCCGAACCTTGGCCATATCCCGATTGGGGATGGGGTTATACATGAGGGTATAGACTGGCTGATTGATGGCGGTGTCAATGGTGGAGGAGTTGAAATGGGCAAATAGGGCCGCCGGAAACACCCAACCGACGCCTAAACCGACACTCAGCCCTAGAAAGGCTAGGGCCGTGGTGATGGGATAAATGGGATTGGTTCCATCGACGCCCACTCGTCCGATCAGCAGTCGTCGGGTGACGAACAATAAGACCACCACTTGTAGGATGCTGTTGACGGCACTAAACCCTCCGAGAAAGGCGGTGAGACTCTCGGGGCGATCGGCAAAATGGAGGGCATAGGCATCGAAATAGAGATATTCGGCAATACCGTAGAGGACAATCCAGAGAAAGGTGGACCCGGCCAGCCATTTGAAGATGGGATAGTCTCGTATGAGATCGCCGAGGTTGGCTGGGGGGGTATCGGCATGGCGATCGCTCTCTTCGGGAGGAACGGGCTGTTCGTGTCGTTGCAGGTTCCAAACTAGGGCGAAGACCACCAGATATAACGTCGGGACTAATAGCAAGATATCCGCTGTCGAGAGCAGATTGGCCAATAGTCCGACAATCATGCCTCCTAGGAAGCCGCCGAGGGCTTGGCAAACGGTAATATAGGAGGCGATGCGTTTGTATTCGCGGGAGGTGAAATAATCGGAAATTAGCGTCGGTAGGAGAATGTCGAGTTGAAGCGTCCAGAGGAAATAGACACCGACATAGAGGGCGTAGTAGATTGGCTGCACATCCCAAAAGAGCAAGGCCCGTAAGCCGAGGACGACGCTACCGGTGAGTAAGGCCCAGTAGCGGAAGAGGGCGTGATGGGGGATGCGATCGACAATCTGTGAAAACCAGCCGTAAATGGGACTTGAGGCTAATCCAACCAAAATATAAGACAGAGGCAGTCCTGCGGCTCCCACGTTGCTGACAAACAGGGAACTGGCTAAGGTATAACTGATCACGTTCAAGGCCATGACGATCGCCGCTAGGGCCAAGACATGAAGTAAACGGTTGGGAGACTTGCCCGGACTTAGGTGGGTGAGTTTCCCCCAAAGACGTTGCAGTCCTGAGTTCAACAGATTGGCTTTGAGAAGACCTGAGAGCATCAGCACAGGGGTCACGTCAGGATAACAATTAAGACTAATCAACAGAGTGGACGATGGCAGCCGTTCGATGTCACTCTAGTGGCTGAAGATATTGATTCATAGTTTCGAGACTCTCACTAACATGAATGTAAAAACAGGCACTGACGTTGAAATTCGCACCGCTGGCGAGAAAGGACGGGGGGTGTTCGCCTTGCGTCCGTTTCGCCAAGGGGAGACGGTGGTTGTTGGCCGTCGCGTTGGCGTCTATGACCGACGCACCATTTACTCGATTCAGGTCGATTGGGAAGTTCATGTGGAAATGGACGAACCGGCGATTCGTATCAATCACTCGGATAGTCCCACGACTGGAGTTCAGGATAACGCCTGGGGGGCCTTTGATTTTGTGGCGTTGCGAGATATTGCGGCCGGTGAGGAGATCACCTTTGATTATGAAACGACCGAGAGTGATTTAACGGAGTCCTTTCAAGAGTGCTGTCCTCCTCGGACCGGACAGACGGCCCGGACGGGGTTTGGCAGTTTGCCTCGGGCGGTTCGTGAGGCCTACGGTGAGTTTGTGGCAAACTATCTTAAGTCTTAATCGGGGAGTTCGTCCAGGTTGAAGATCATTGTTTAACGGCCATCCTTGAAATCCAGTTAGGTTCCTATGAGTCGCCCCCTTCTCAAGTTATCGGTTTTGCCCCATTTAGAGTATATTGCCATCGATGCGCGATCGCGGGTGGTCGATACCTCCTTGAATGTACAAGATGTGCTGGGGATTGGGAGTGACTCGGCTATTGATCAAGACATTTTTGAGTTATTACCGGAACTGTTCGGCCTCGAAGCGGTGATGGATTTGATTCGCGACGGGGTCGAGTCGTATTTTGAGTTAAAGGCGATCCGGCGATCGACCGAGAGTGACTCGACTCTCGGCTATTGGGATTTATATATTATCTATGATGATTGCCCCGACAATCCCCGAGGCTTACTTTTATTGTTAGAAAACGTTACGGATCGCATGGGGTTAGAACAAACCCTAGTCCAAGCGTCCAATGATTTGAGCCTAACGGTTGACAAACTCTCGGCATCTGAGGCACAGATTGAACAGATTTTGCGATCGATGCCCGACTCCCTCTTTGTGACTCATCTCTCTGGGACAATCATCAGAACCAATCAAGTCGCCCTGGATTTACTTGGGTACAACGAATCAGACTTAATTGGGAAATCTTTAACAGAATTAATTGGAGATAGAAACTTCAATCTTGTTGAAAACCAGGAGTTTTTACTTCAAGAGACCGGAGAAATCCTGCGTCAATTTGATTTAATTTTAATTGGAAAAAACAGCAAAAGATCAATTGTATCCTTTACCTGCTCAGTCTTTGATAGTTCGACATCTGACAGAAATTCCCTCAACTTAGAGGAACAACCTAAGCTAATTTATATAGGTCGAGATATCACCAAAAGCTACCTCGCTCAACGACGGTTAATGGCTCATAATACCGTTACCCAAGTGTTATCTCAATCCCGAGGCTTTGTCGATGCCCTCCCTAAACTCTTACAAGGATTAGCCGAAGGACTCGGCTGGAATATTTGTGAGTTTTGGCAACCGATTTCAAGTGACCCTTCTGCTGAACTGTCCATTGAATCTGAGGCCACTGAGTCTGGGGAGTCGTTGAAACTTCGCTGTGTTGATATTTGGATGAATCCACAGCTAGACAGTGAAACCTGGACGAACTTGAGTTTTCGTTATGGCTGTAGCTGGATTCAAGAAACCTGGAAAAAACAGCAGTCTCTTTGGCAGTCTAACCTCAAAGAAATAAGCAGTCAACGACAGTCTGAAGCCAGTACCCTAGGACTCAAGACCGCTTTATTTTGTCCATTGACGATTGGAGAAAATTGCTTGGGAATCATAAGCTTGTTCTCAACCAGTCCCTTGGATGAAGACAAAGAACTCTTGCAGATGATGGATACCGTCTGCAATCAAATTGGTCAGTTTTTCCAACGCAAGCTAGCAGAAGAAGCCTTAAAACTTGAACAACTCAAAACCGAACGATTACTCTTAAACATCCTGCCTGTCAGCATTGCCAATCAACTGAAAGATACTCCGGCTACCATTGCCGAAGATTACGAAGCCGTCACCATCCTCTTTGCCGACATTGTTGGCTTCACCAAATTATCCTCAGAAATTTCCGCGACAGAACTGGTGAAACTCCTCAACTATATCTTTTCCGCCTTCGACCAACTCACCGAACGCTACGAACTCGAAAAAATCAAAACCATTGGCGATGCCTACATGGCCGCCGGTGGCCTACCCATAACTCGATTAGACCATGCCGAGGCGATCGCCGACATGGCCCTAGACATGCAGCAAGTCATCACCGAGTTAAACCGCCAAGCCAACAGTCGCCTCGACATCCGCATCGGCATTCACAGCGGCCCCGTCGTCGCTGGGGTGATTGGCCTGAAAAAGTTTGTCTATGACCTCTGGGGAGACACCGTCAACACCGCCAGTCGCATGGAATCCCACGGACTCGCCGGGAAAATCCAAGTCTCCCAACAAACCTATCAGTTACTCAAATCTCGATTTATCCTCACCCGGCGAGGCAGTATGGCCATCAAAGGTAAAGGAACAATGACCACCTATCTACTGCTTGGTCGTCGCCAAAAGAGAAAACAGGCTGGGGTCAAATCTCTACCTCCGATTCTGCAAGGGAACCAGGAAATCGCCGACCTAATCCGCCAGAAGCTACAACAGCGGTAAGTTTAGGGAGGATGAGTTAAAAACGGAGAGGGGGAGATTCGAACTCCCGGAAGCTTTCACTTCATCCGATTTCAAGTCGGACGCAATCGACCACTCTGCCACCTCTCCAAGAGATGCCGTTGACTATTCTATACCAACAATAGGTAATAGGCAATAGACAGGGAACGGGGGGAAGAGGCAAGAGGCAAAAGGCAAGAGGCAAAAGGCAAGAGGCAAAAGGCAAGAGGCA
>SIHH01000221.1 GCA_004299065.1 Phormidium sp. SL48-SHIP
ATGAGGACTTGAGGGTGCGAAATCTGGTAAAAAACCATAATCTGGCTAAATCGATCTCGGATGCTGCCTGGTCAACGTTCCGCCAGTGGGTGGAGTATTTCGGTAAGGTGTTCGGGGTGGCAACAGTTGCTGTTCCTCCTCAATACACGAGCCAAAGTTGTTCTAACTGCGGGGAGAAGGTCAAGAAATCTCTGTCAACGAGAACCCACCGCTGTCCCCATTGTGGTTTTGTTGCTGACAGAGACCATAATGCAGCTATCAATATCCTTGAATTAGGATTGCGTACCGTAGGGCATACGGGAATTAACGCCTCTGGAGACATCGACCTCTGCCTTGGTGGGGAAACTCCTCAAGGTAAGTCGAGTCGCAGAAAGAGGAAACCTCATCAGTAATGGTGGGAATCCCACGCTATATTCTTTGAATTAGCGTGGGAGGATGTCAAGTTAAAACTACGACCAACGGTTTCCCCGGTTGAAACCCTTGCCAGAACACTGAATCGGGGAAGTTTGACCCTTGCGCCGATCTCGAAATTGACGCCACTTTGTAACGGAATGTTACAGTTATGACGTCAAACCAGCAATACGTCTTGACAGTCCCGGAAAAAGTCTTTAGAGTGTTGAACATACCTGGGTCGAACAACCCGAAATCAAATGCAAGACAAACAGAAAGTAACGTTATATCTATCTTCAGAACTGCACCGCCGACTCAAAATTAGAGCAGCGGTTGACGGGGAACCCATGTCAGCCCTAGCTCAAAAGGCGCTCGTATTTTTTCTCGAACATCCTGAAGTTGTCGATCGCTTAGACACTGTATCGGGTCATGCCCATCAAGTGTATAGTTGTCCGAGCTGTGAAACACAAACGGTCGTCCGAGATGGGGAACTGGTTGCCGTTGGACACAGTTCTGAAGCGCTCGAAGGTGATTTAGTTGAACAGGTCAACGCTGGCCTGGAGCAGTCCTCCGAATCTGAAGAAGATTTAGTGACCTGCTAAGATCACGCCAAACTCCCCGAGTGAGCATCTCACCTTGGGTCTGTTAATCCTTATTTGCTCCGTTCACATTGGTCGATGGTTATGAAAGAAGAGCTAAACATTCTCATCCAAGCTCAATACCCTTTAATATACCTCGTGACCTTTGAAGAGGAGCGGTCTGAACAGGCGATCGAGGTGATTGCACAATCGGTTAAACCGCAGCGTCGGGTCTTTACCTGGACATCAACCAAAGGGTTGATTGATTATAGTCAATCCGGTGGGGCCAATCCTCACAACACCTTATCTCCCGAAGCCGCCTTAGACTGGGTCATCCGCCATAAAGAGCCAGGGGTTTATATCTTCAAAGATTTGCATCCCTTTCTCGAAAATCCCAATGTGACTCGTGCCATTCGAGATGCGATCGCCTACTTCCGAGGCACTGATAAAACCATTATCCTCATGTCGCCACTTCAGACGGTGCCGGTTGAGTTGGAAAAGGAAGTCGTCGTCTTAGACTTTCCCCTTCCCGATCTCAAAGAACTCAATCGAGTCCTATCTCGACAGTTGGCAGACTCTCGGAACAAGCGCATCAGCACCGAAGCTCGCGAAAAGCTGCTCAAAGCCGCCTTAGGACTCACGAAGGACGAGGCCGAGAAAGTCTATCGCAAAGCTCAAGTCACCGCTAACCGTCTCACGGAAAGCGAAGTAGACATTGTTCTCTCCGAGAAAAAACAACTCATCCGGCGCAATGGCATCCTAGAATACATTGACGAAGATGAAACCATTGACTCGGTGGGCGGACTCGAGGAACTGAAACGTTGGCTTCATCAACGCTCCGATGCCTTTACCGAAAAAGCTCGGGAGTATGGCTTACCTCAGCCGAAAGGGATGCTCATCCTAGGGGTTCCCGGTTGTGGCAAATCCATGATTGCCAAAACCACCGCTCGTCTCTGGGGACTCCCCCTGCTGCGATTGGATCTCGGACGGGTGTATGACGGCTCCATGGTGGGGCGTTCCGAAGCGAACCTCCGCAATGCCCTGAAAACAGCCGAGTCCATCTCGCCGGCTATCCTCTTCATTGATGAATTGGATAAAGCCTTCGCTGGGGGAGCCGGTTCCGGGGACTCCGATGGCGGAACCTCAAGCCGTATCTTTGGCTCGTTCCTGACCTGGATGCAGGAGAAAACCTCTCCCGTGTTCGTGATGGCCACCGCCAACCGGGTTGAACGCCTCCCTGGAGAATTTCTCCGCAAAGGGCGTTTTGACGAAATCTTCTTTGTGGATTTACCCACCAAGGAAGAACGACAAGAAATTTACCGCATCCATTTATTGAAGCGACGCACCGATATCAGCCGCTTCGATCTCGATCAACTCGCAAAAGTTTCCGAAGGATTTTCGGGGGCAGAAATCGAGCAAGCGACCATCGCCGCGATGTATGAGGCCTTTGCCCAAGATCGCGAGTTCACCCAGCTCGACATTATCGCCGCCGTGAAATCCACGCTCCCGCTGTCCAAAACCATGACCGAACAGGTCACCGCGCTACGAGATTGGGCAAGACAGCGAGCGCGTCCAGCTGCGTCCGCCATGGCTGATTATCAGCGCATGGAGTCGTAGTCAAAGGCTTTCCCCCCGAACTCACCTTTCGGGGGGGAGAGGCTAGCCCAACGGGTTAGCTGTTCAGACGACACGCAAGTGTCATTTATCTAAACCAACCACGTTGTTCTAAACCAAGTTCCACACGGAGGAAACTCTCATGTCTCACTTTAGCACCCTGCGCACCAAAATCACCGATGCAGAAGTTTTAAAATCTTCTCTGCGTGATCTCGGAATCAATGTTAAAACCGAAGCTGATGTGCGTGGTTACAACGGTCAACGTGTTCGCGCCGACCTGGTGGCGGTTCTCGAAGGCGAATACGATTTAGGCTGGTCTCGCAATGGCGACGGCTCCTTTGACCTCATTGCTGACCTCTGGGGTGTTGCTAAGAAACACAATCAGACGGAACTGATCAACTCCATCAATCAGAAGTACGCGGTTAACAAGACTCTGGCTGAAGTTCGCCGTCCGGGTCTGCAAAACGCGAACGTCAAACTGATGGTTCAAAAGTAAAATCGTTGCGCGTTCCCAATCTTGCGGGCTAACCTGAACTTAACGGGTTAGCCCGTTTTTTCTGGGCTATTTTTCTGGGCGAGTTTGGCTGAACGGAAAGTTTGTTAAGATAGGTTAAGGAAAAACGGGTCGTCTTTGAGCGGCCCCGAGTTTGGGAGTCTTTGTGGAAATTCAGCAATTTTTCGGATTTTTCCTACTTCTGGCCGTGGCCATTGCCGGCATGGGCGTGATGGTTTGGGCCTATGCTGGGAGCGGCAGTCGGGCGGTTTTGTTTGTGACGCCGATTCAGGCTCAGGAGAGTTTGGGAGAGGCGTTCGATGCGGGTTGTCAGGCCTTTACGGCGGGGGAGTATGCTCAAGCTATTGCCGCTTTTGAACGTGATTTACGATCGCACCCCAACCATGCCGAAGCCTATCACAACCGAGGATTGGCCTTTGCCAACCTCCGCCAAGATGACAAAGCCGTCGAGAATCTCCTCAAAGCCAGTCAATGCTACGCCGACGCCGATCGCCCCGAGGCCTTAGAGCAATTGCGATCGCAGTTACAGGCCCTCAAAGCCCGTAAACTCGCCAAAACCAGCTAAGCCTACATCGAAACCGTCGCAATCCCATGCCTAGAGCCTTAATTACCGGCGCATCATCAGGAATCGGTGCCGAATTTGCCCGCCAACTTGCCCCCCAAGGCTATGATTTAGTCCTCACCGCGCGATCGCAACCGGCCCTAGAGAGTCTAGCCGCCCAACTGCGCCAGAGTGATCACATTGAAATCGAGGTCATTCCCCTAGATTTAACTGAACCGAATGCCCCGAGTCAGTTATATCAACACACCTGCGATCGCCAACTCCAGATTGATTTACTGATCAACAATGCCGGTTTTGGCGACTACGGAAACTTTGCCGAAGGCGATCGCAGCAAACTCCTCGCCCTGATGCAACTCAACATCATCGCCCTGGCCGATTTAACCCATCAGTTCTTGCAACCGATGCGATCGCGCCACTCAGGAACCATCCTCAACATCGGTTCCATTGCCGGGTTCCAACCCATCCCCTATCTCGCCCTCTACGCCGCCAGCAAAGCCTTCGTTCTCAGCTTCAGTGAAGCGCTTTGGGCAGAAAACCAAGCCTTTGGAGTGCAGGTAATGGCCATTTGTCCTGGCCCCACCGAAACTCAGTTCAACCAAAACGCCGGATTTCCCGAATCCGACTCATCCAGTTCCGCCCCCGGAATGGCCGATGTCGCCTCAGTTGTCGCCGAATCCCTCCAGGCCATGAAACGCAATAGTGGCAGTGCCGTCGTCGGAGGCTGGGCCAACCATATCATTACCAGCCTCCCCCGTCTCTTGCCCCGAGATACCCTCGCCAAAGTCGTGGGTGAGCAGTTTCGCCCGCCCACGACAAGCGGTGAGTAAGCCCCTCTAAGCCTCAGTTAACCCCCTCTTGGACTTGCGCCCCATGACGACGGGGATCATCCCCCTGAGCGCCTAAATTGGGCGCCGCTGTCACCTCAGACCGGCGACCCGCTTGGCGATTATAGGGGAGTGGCGTTCCGGCCAAAAGAGCCTCCAGATTCGCCGCCACAATCCGGCGTGGCTGTTCGCCAATGGTTTGCGCGATCGCCGCCCCCGCCTCATCTAAGAAGACAAAATGGGGGATACCATCCACCTCATATTGGCTCATTTCCGGCAGCCATTTGCTGTTGTCGACGTTGAGCATGACAAAATTGACGCGATCGCCATAGTCTTCGCGCAACGCCTCCATATCCCCGGCCATCGCCTGACAACTGGTACACCAATCGGCGTAAAATTCAACAAACGTGGGTTGGTTATTCCCCAAGGCCACCTCCAAGGGAACCGACCTGTCCGCTAAGCTAGACAGAGAGGCCGTTGTTCCCTGAGTCCGAAGTCCGACAACAATCAAGACACTGAGAACGGCGGCCACCGTAACCACAACAAAATTGCGGATTCGCACCGCTAGAGTCGCCTCAGAGGCGTCGAGGTTTGTATCCAATGGTTGCTCACCCATGAGTTCGTTTAATCGCCTTACACAACACTCTCTCTAGTTTAAAGCCCCAGCCGGGCGATCGCCCTTGAGACCCTAGTTCCCATGAAAAAGCGCGTCACCCTCACCTTTCCCCGCCAATCCGTGCAAATGCCCGTCACCTACCGACTGGCCAAGGATTTTAACATCGCCTCCAACATTATTCGCGCCCAAGTCGCCCCCAACCAAATTGGCAAACTGGTGCTAGAACTGTTAGGAGACATTGACGAAATCCACGAAGCCATCGAATGGATGCGCGCCCAAGATATCGCCGTCTCCATCGCCAGTGGTGAAATCGAAATCGATGAAACCTCTTGCGTCGACTGTGGCCTCTGTACTGGGGTTTGTCCCACCCAGGCCCTATCCCTCCATCCTGAAACCTTTGAACTACACTTTACGCGATCGCGCTGTATCGTCTGCGAACAGTGCATCGCCACCTGTCCCGTTCAAGCCATTTCCACCAACCTCTAATTGCCCCAATTTGCCAACTCGTTCAGGTCTGTGTTGTTGATTTTTTAACTATTAACTGCTTAGTGCCACATGGGTCCCTTACACCTGCTCTCAACCGTTAAAACCCGCTCCTGGCTCTCATTTAGTATCTTCCTGCTGGTCTATATCAACCTCGGTTGGATTCTGTTCGAAGACCAAGCCTCTTGGAGACTTTGGCTTTTTATTTTCATCATGACGATTGCCTTAGCCGAAGCTCTCGCCTCACCTTGGTCTGTTATTCGTAACGTCTGTACTCGCTGGTTAAACTCTAGCTTCCGTGGTTTTGCCACTGCCATGGCCGCCGCTTTTTTGGCGGTTATTTTCTTAACTGAAATCTCCTTTTTTTCCCATCTGGTATTATTGATTTCGGCTGGATTACTGTACCGCTTAGATGCAACAATCATGGGATTGACAGCCTTACAGTCCTTATTATTGATATTCGTAACGGCCATGCTTGGCTTGGGAATTGGTAGCTTATCCTATTTTATCCTTTACGGATAACTCAACTTAAAACCCTAATTAGCAATCATCTATCATGACAGTATTTCCTCATAAATTAGTCCGCGATCGCATCCCCGAAATCATCAAAAAAGCCGGTAAAACCTGTGAAATTGAACATCTCGATCGCGAACACTATCAACAAGCCCTGCGAGAAAAACTCATCGAAGAAGCCCAAGAAGCCGCACAAGCCAACGCCGAAGATCTCCTCAGCGAACTGGCCGATCTCAGCGACGTAATCGAAGCCCTCTTAGCCAGCTATCACATCAGCCCCGAAACCCTGAAACAGGTTCAATCCCAGCGCCAGCAACAACGAGGAGGCTTTAACCAGCAAATCCGCCTCTTGAGCGTCTCAAGCGACGGCGAATCAACTAACAGCCATATCCCACGGTGAACGACTGAACACGCTCATCAAAGATTACGAAAGTAATACGGGAGTCTGAAAGCCCCGTCAATTTATTGCGGGGATGA
>SIHH01000222.1 GCA_004299065.1 Phormidium sp. SL48-SHIP
GTATTAAGCACAGCCGCCAGATTATTTTGCAACAGTTGCGGCCGATTCAACCATAATCCCGGAAAAACACGACTACGGAGAATCCCCTCATCATCCGGGGCAAGAGATTGATAAACACCGTCTTCAAGATAAAACCAATCGAGTTTTTCATCAAAGATTTGCCAAACCAGATATTCCTGAACCCCATTGCGTCGATACACCCGTTTTTTGTCCCCCAAATCGATCGCCGCACTACTCGCCGCAATCTCAACCACCAGTTCCGGGGAACCTTGAATATACCCTTCTTGACTCAGTTGAGAACTCCCACCGGGAATCAACAACACGCCATCGGGTTGAAACTCATTGTCAGCATCGAGGCGAACCGTAGGTTCAATGCCCATTGCTGCATTGGGAGTGGCGGACTGATACACTCCTAACCAGGTAATGAGACGGCCATGGGGTTCGGCATGAGTGGTAAACCGTAGCGGCGAGGCCATATACACAACTCCTTCAACTAATTCGGCTTTCTGATGAGGAGGCATCGCCGCGTAACGTCGCTCAAATTCTCCGTAGCTGAGGCGATCGCCGTTTTCTAAGGGTGGACAAATCTGAGTCTGAAGTGCCATGGTGGTGTTCAACCCTAGACTGGGGACTCTTCTATTATGGCAACTGAGTCGGCCCGGCCCAGGGAGAGTCCGCCAAGACCTCCAGGATCATCCAGACCCTTTCCCGAAATCCGGTATAGTTGGGAAGGTGCAAACTGTGCCGAAGCATTATCGAGTTAAGGGGTTGAGCCGTGGCGATCGTTGCAATTGCCAGTCCAAAAGGGGGCGTAGGAAAAACAACGTCCACGATTGCACTGGGGGGATTATTAGCCCAAAGCCAAAGCTGTTTGGCGGTGGATCTGGACCCCCAGGGCAATTTGACCATGGGATTTGGCATCGAGATGGAAAAAGACCAAATTGGCAGTTACGACGTGATGACGCGCCAGGAAACCCCCGAGGAACCGATTATTGAGACGGAGATGGGGCTACATATTTTGCCCACGGATAGCACTCTGGCTAAGGCGGAAAACGAAATTTCCGAGGATCCCAAACGTTTCTTTGTCCTCAAAGAGCAACTCAAGTCGCTACAAACTCGCTATACCAACATTCTCATCGACTGTCCCCCCAATATGGGATTGCTGACACTCAATGCGTTGGCGGCGGCGGATGCGGTGTTAGTGCCGGTGCAATGTCAGTATTATTCGCTGCGGGGACTCGATCGCCTCTTTGATGAGATCTCCGATATCCGCAAAACCTATAATCTGCGTTTGCGACTGCTGGGAGTGTTACCGACGATGGCGGAAAATACTCTGATGACGCGGCGTGTGTTGAAGGAACTGAAAAAACGGCATCATCAGGTGACCATCTTTAAACCCGTTCCCAAATCCATCCAGTTCGCTGAAGCGAGTTTTGTGGGACAACCCATCCACCGCTTCAGCCGCAATCGTAAACTGATTGAACCCTATGAACGGGTGATTCGGGCGATCGCCCCCCAAACCCAAAATACTCCCAAAGAGTATCTCCTCTAACAAATTCTCGGCAACTGTTCCCCACTTAAGAGATCGACCGTTCGTAGGGAACCAATCTCACTCATCATGGTGACAGGGGGTTTGCTGGTTTCTGTGACGACCCCAATTTCGGCGGCCCCGTCTCCTAAACACTCTAAGGCCGCTTGCACTTGATCTGGAGGGACAAAGGCCACAAAGCGGCCCTCATTGGCTAAATATAAAGGGTCAAAACCGAGAATTTCACAGGCCCCCTGGACATCATCGCGGACGGCGATCGCCCTCTCATCGAGACGAATCCCCAGATTCGCCGCCACCGCAATCTCATTTAAGGCACTCGCCAGGCCACCTCGGGTTAAATCCCGCAGACAATGCACCTCAATTCCCGCTTCGAGTAGGGATAACACCTCCTCGGCGACGGGGGCCGAATCGCTTTCAATGGCCGTCTCGAACATTAACCCCTCGCGTACCGCCATAATGGCAATGCCATGACGGCCAATGTCACCGTTTACTAACACCACATCTCCCACTTGGACTTCTGTGGGGGATATCGTGCGATCGCCGGCCACAACTCCCACGCCAGCGGTATTGATAAAGATGCCATCTCCTTTGCCGCGATCGACGACTTTGGTATCTCCTGTAACAATTTGTACCCCCGCTCTCTCAGCGGCGGCGGCCATCGATTGCACCACTTGCCAGAGAATTGACATGGGGAGGCCTTCCTCTAAAATGAACCCCGCCGTCAGGTATTGAGGAGAGGCCCCCGCCATCGCTAAATCATTGACAGTGCCATACACCGCCATCGAACCAATATCGCCACCGGGGAAGAACAGGGGATGAACCACATAAGAATCGGTAGTTAACGCCAGGCGATCGCCATCGAGGCTCAACGTTGCCGCATCATGTTGGACCTGGTCCGAAGAGCCAAACGCCGGTAGAAAGACCTGACTAATCAGTTGCTGCATCAACCGTCCTCCCCCCCCATGAGCCAACAAGACATGGGGATATTGGTCTATGGGAAGGGGACAGGCGATCGAACCCACGTTAATGTTCTTCATGATTTTCAATGAATTTTTATATACAAATGTTGACTATCTTAACAAACAAACATTACAGTTTTTTGTAAATTAACTTGAGTTTTAGTTGATTTTCTCCGATATACTCCTCACAATAGATCCAAACCAAACCATTAAGTTCAAGGAAGAAAAACAACCTCGGTGTTACTTAAGCAAATCTTAAAGATTTCCTAACCTTGACTTCAGTAAAACGTAACACAGATAGCAGACTGATTCTCCCGACTATCGAGGCGATCGCCCCAAAACCCAGGAACACGCCGCATCTCGACGATGAGCGATCGCCGCGATTCCACCGCAATCTGAGGAAACACGAATGACTCCCACCCGGACTTCAACCGCAGCTAAATCATCCCAAAACGCTCCCACAAAAGACGGCAAGCCGGATAAGCGCTTCAAAGTTCTCGATATTACAATGAAGCGCAACCAATATCGACAAGATGCCCTCATCGAAATCCTCCACAAAGCCCAAGAAGCCTTTGGCTTTCTCGAAGAAGATGTCCTAAGTTACATCGCCCACAAACTACAACTCCCCCTCTCGCAAGTTTACGGCGTCGCCACCTTCTACCATCTCTTTTCACTCAAACCCAGTGGAGCTCACACCTGCGTCGTCTGCCTAGGAACCGCCTGCTACGTCAAAGGCGGCGGCGACATCCTCAAAGCCGTCGAGGGCGATGTGGGCATCGCCGCCGGGGAAACCACCGAAGACGGGCAAGTCTCCATTGTCACCGCTCGTTGCATCGGGGCCTGTGGCATTGCCCCAGCCGTCGTCTATGACGGCAAAGTAGCCGGCCAGCAAACCCCCGAACAAACCTGCGATCGCATCCACACCTGGCAACAAGAGGACAGCTAAGGCCAGCCCCCACCCGTACGATAATTAAGGACTAACCGCCATGGAACGAGCTGAACTACTCGAACAGGCCACCGAAGCCAAACAAGCCCAGAAACGCATCCGCATCCACTGTTGTACCTCCACCGGCTGCCAAGCCTCCCAATCCCTCGACGTTAAAAAACAACTCGACAACGCCATCAAAACCCACAACCTCGGCGATACCGTCGAAGCCGTTGGCGTCGGCTGCATGGGATTCTGTGGACAAGGGCCGATGGTCGAAATCGAAGACGCCGAAGCCCCAGCCGAGAAAAAACACTATCAAAAAGTCACCCCCGAACAAGCCGAAAGCATCATCGGCAGCCTCAACGGTTCCGGAGAAGCCGACGCCATCCAAGGCGATCCCAACCACCCCTTCTTTAGCCGTCAACTCCTCATCGTCCGCGAACATAGCGGCCGCATCGATCCCGAACGCATCGACGAATATCTCGCCGTCGGCGGCTACCAAGCCCTACATCACGCCATCTATGAAATGTCCCCGGCTGACGTAGTGCAAGAAATCACCCAATCGGGACTACGAGGACGAGGCGGCGCCGGCTATCCCACCGGCTTAAAATGGGCCACAGTCGCCAAAATGCCCCCCGGACAGAAATACATCATCTGTAACGCCGACGAAGGCGATCCTGGGGCGTTTATGGATCGCAGTGTCCTCGAAAGTGACCCCCATCGTATCTTAGAAGGGATGGCGATCGCCGGCTATGCCGTTGGCGCAACCCAAGGCTACATCTACGTTCGCGCCGAATATCCCCTCGCCATCACCCGCCTGCAAAAAGCCATCCAACAGGCCAAACGCAAACATTGCCTCGGGGCGCAAATCTTCGACTCCCCCGTAGACTTCACCATCGAAATTCGCGTCGGCGCCGGGGCCTTCGTTTGTGGCGAAGAAACCGCCCTCATCTCCTCCGTCGAAGGCGGACGAGGCAACCCTCGCCCCCGCCCCCCCTATCCCGCCGTCTCCGGCCTCCACGGCTGTCCGACACTCATCAACAACGTAGAAACCCTGGGGAATATCTCCCCCATCATCCGCAACGGGGCCGAGTGGTTCACCGGCATTGGCACCGAACGCAGTAAAGGCACCAAAATCTTCTCCCTCACCGGCAAAATCCGCAACAACGGACTGATTGAAGTTCCCATGGGGATTACCCTCCGGGAAATTGTCGAAGAGATGGGAGGCGGCGTTCCCGGCGGTAACAGCGTCAAAGCCATTCAAACTGGGGGTCCCTCGGGCGGGTGCATTCCCGATCGCGAACTCGACACCCCCGTCGATTATGACTCCCTGCGGGAACTCGGGTCGATGATGGGGTCCGGTGGCATGGTGGTCATGGACGACGACACCAGCATGGTGCAAGTGGCCCAGTTCTACATGGAATTTTGCCGAGGTGAAACCTGTGGTAAGTGCATCCCCTGTCGCGCCGGAACCATGCAGATGTATCAACTGCTCACCAAACTCCTAGACGAAAAAGCCACCAAACGGGACTTAGATCGACTCAAAGAACTCTGCGGCATGGTTCAAGCCACCAGTCTCTGTGGTTTAGGCCAAACCGCCCCCAACCCAGTGATGAGTACCCTGCACTACTTTGAACAAGAGTACCTGGAGTTACTACAACCCGATCCCGTGGCGATGGCCAACGGTCGAGGTTAATCCCCCATCGAAGCGGTGCGTTCCGGCTTGTAGGGGCGAAAAATTTTTCGCCCTTACAATCGATGGGTCTGGGTCACAACCTGAACTGAGGCCGGAACACCCCCTACCCCTCTTGCCTTTTGCCTTTTGCCTTTTGCCTTATTAACCTATGTCTGTCGTCACCCTCAAAATCAACGATATCGATGTCGCGGCCGAAGCCGGTAAAACCGTCCTCGAAGCCGCACGCGAGGCCGGAATCCGCATTCCCACCCTCTGCCATCTCGATGGCGTCTCCGATGTGGGCGCTTGTCGCCTCTGTTTAATCGAAATTAAAGGGATTTCCAAACTTCTCCCCGCCTGCGTTACGGAAGTGAGCGAGGGGATGGACGTCACCACCCACACCCCCCAGTTGGACGAGTATCGCCGCATGACCGTGGAAATGCTCTTTTCCGAAGGAAATCATGTTTGCGCCGTCTGTGTCGCCAACGAGAACTGTGAATTGCAAGATGTGGCCATCGAAGTGGGGATGGATCACAGTCGCTTTACCTATCGCTTCCCGGAACGGGGAGTGGATATCTCCCATCCCCAATTTGGCATCGACCATAACCGCTGTATCCTCTGTACCCGCTGTGTGCGCGTCTGTGATGAAATTGAAGGCGCTCATGTTTGGGATGTGGCCGGACGCGGGGCCGCCGCTAAGGTGGTGACGGGGTTGAATCAACCCTGGGGCGATGTGGACGCTTGTACCGCTTGTGGGAAATGTGTTGATGCTTGTCCCACAGGGTCGATTTTCCGTAAGGGAAGTACGGCTTCGGAACTCGATCGCGATCGCGGCAAACTGGAATTTTTAGTTAAAGCACGGGAAGAAAATCAATGGACACGGTAAACAAGAAAGTAAAACTGGCAACGATTTGGCTGGCCGGCTGTTCCGGTTGTCATATGTCCTTCCTGGACTTGGACGAATGGCTGTTTGAACTGGCCAAGTTCGCCGACATGGTCTATAGTCCCGTCGGTTCGGATATCAAGGACTATCCTGAGGATGTAGATGTCTGTCTGGTGGAGGGGGCGGTGGCCAATGAGGAAAACCTGGAACTGTTGTATAAGGTTCGCCAACGCACCAAGTTTGTCATCTCCTTCGGCGATTGTGCGGTGACGGCCAATGTCCCCGCGATGCGTAATATGTTGGGCAGTTCTGAGCCAGTTCTCAAACGCTGCTACCTCGAACTCGGGGACAATACCGCTCAACTTCCCCATGAACCGGGGATTGTCCCGGAACTGCTCGATCGCGTCCGTCCGATTCATGAATTGGTGGATATTGACCTGTTTATCCCCGGCTGTCCCCCCTCCGCCCCTCGCATCCAGGCGGCGATCGAACCGCTACTCAAGGGAGAACAGCCTGTCATGGAAGGGCGATCGATGATTAAGTTCGGCTAGATACCTGCCATCCCCTGGGAGGGG
>SIHH01000013.1:0-1837 GCA_004299065.1 Phormidium sp. SL48-SHIP
CCAGAAAATTATGTCAAGATAAGTAAAATAGCTCTGACGCAATAGACCTGACTGTGATACAAGCGACTGAAACCCGTTCCCAAACTCCCCAATCCCAAACCGAGGTAAGCTTCCACTACCATGTGGCCATGTCCCAGCCTCAATCCCACCTCCTGGATATCACCCTGGAGGTTCGCAACTGGACCGCTAGCCATTTAGACTTAACCTTCCCCGTCTGGACTCCCGGTTCCTATTTGGTCCGGGAATATGCGAAACAAATTCAAGAGTTGACCGCAAAAAACGATAGCGGAACCCCTCTAACCTGGCAAAAACAATCGAAGAATCAATGGCGGATTCAAACCGAAAATCAGCATAATCTCTCTATCTCCTATCGCCTTTTTGCTAACGAACTCACTGTTCGCACCAATCACTTCGATGATACCCATGCCTATTTTAATGGTGCGGCGACCTTTTTCTATAGTCCTGGACTCGAACATCACCCCATTAAAGTTACGATTCATCCTCACCATCCTGATTGGCAAATTGCGACAACTCTACCAGCAGTGGACAACAAACCCAACTGCTTTTACGCCGCCGATTTTGATACGTTAGTGGATAATCCCTTTGAAGTTGGGATTCAAGAGCGTCGTAGTTTTGAGGTCTTAGGAAAACCCCATGAGTTCGTGGTTTGGGGACAAGGAAATCTCAATCTAGATCGCCTGGTTCAAGATACCAAACGTATCATTGAACTCGAAGCCAATCTCTTTGACGGCTTACCCTATGATCGCTATCTCTTTCTCCTCCATCTGTCCGCTGGTGGCTTTGGTGGTTTAGAACATAAAACCTGTTGTTCCCTCAACTATCCTCGCCTAGCCTTCCAAAATCGCGATCGCTACCGTCGTTTCATGCAATTGGTGGCCCATGAATTTTTCCATCTCTGGAATGTCAAACGAATTCGACCGAAGGCGTTAGAACACTTTGACTATGAGGCGGAAAACTACACCCCCTCTCTCTGGTTCTGTGAAGGGGCCACCAGCTATTATGATATGCTGATTCCCCTTTGGTCAAAAATTTATGGCGGGAAAGCATTTTTGAAGATTTTTAGTAAAGATGTCACCCGCTTTTACAACACCCCTGGACGTTTGGTGCAACCGCTGAGTGAGTCCAGTTGGGATGCTTGGATTAAACTCTATCGCCGTGACGCCAACAGTGATAATTCGCAAATTTCCTATTATCTCAAAGGGGAAATGGTGGCGTTGATGTTGGATTTAACCATTCGCCGTAATAGCCAAAACGCGCGATCGCTCACCGATGTCTTGCGTCAGCTTTGGGATGAGTTTGGAAAACCCGAAATTGGCTATACTCCCCAACAACTACAAGCCGCCTTTGAAACCGCAGCGGGTCAGGATTTGAGCGAGTTTTTCCAACGCTACATCCACGGAACCGAGGAGTTACCTTTAAGTGAGTATCTCGAACCCTTTGGCTTACGGATTAAAACCGATGAAGCTAAACAACCGCCATTTCTGGGAGTACGGGTAAGTGACGATCGCGGAATCACCCTTGTCGATTTCGTTGAAGCCGGTTCCCCAGCGGCTGAAGTGGGATTGGAACCAGGAGACGAACTACTGGCGATTAATCGCTTGCGAGTCACCGCTGATGGCTTCGGCGATCGCCTGCAAGATTTTGACGCGGGGGATGAGATTGAACTGAGTTTCTTCCATCAGGATGAACTGAAAATGATAGGTCTAACTCTCACCGAACCCCGTCCCGCCAATTATACGGTGACGACAGTCGATAACCCCACTCCTGAACAGGCTCAAAATTTACAGGCTTGGTTAGGGGTGGAGATGACGAGTCT
>SIHH01000013.1:1937-5223 GCA_004299065.1 Phormidium sp. SL48-SHIP
TCATTCCCCAAAATCAAATTCAAGAGATTCAGTTCATTAGAGGTAATCAGATAGCGATCCGTAAATAACTTCGATCGCATCTGTTCGAGACTATAACTACGGAAAATCAGAAACGGAAACTCTCGATAGCGATCGCCAATCGGTAACAGATTATCAGTCGGATACAATTGGCGTAAATACTCCCTCAGCAGCGAGCGAAACTCCTGTGTTTCGGGTTCAACGACTCCCGACTGGAAATACTCAGCCATGATATCTCCCAAGAGAAACGCAAATAAGGGAATCGCATAATACTGATCCGACCAACTCTGACCCTGTTGAAGTCGCTGAGTATAATCATGAGGGGATTGTAACTCACGGATTAACTGGATTCCCCATTCCATTAACTGCTGAAGATTCGGAGAATACTCGGAACTCTTCTGAATCGCAATCATCTGCTTGAGTAACTCTGATGAGACGGAGGTTTGAATCGTCCTGAGTCCCATAGTATAGGTTTCATTTAACCGCTGTTCACTCAGCTTTTTACTCATTGGAACCAGTAGTAAACTCCCGCAAATATGACCTAATTCTAATTTGGGAAAGGTTAATAATCCAGCGAGAGGATTGCAACAGTTGGCGAACTCTTGATTGAGGTGCGATCGCATCCTTAAATAAGACATCCCCTCCCGCTCCTTCCGGTCTTCTTCCGTCAGAATAAACTCACCCTGACTTAGCAGCGATCGCAACCGTTTCGCCAACTCTTTAACTGTTATATTACGGCGATCGCGGCGATGTTCTTTCTCCAACTTATCAATCAACGCCGCCAATTGACCGCTCAAGCTTTGACCCGACATCGAAACCGACTTTCCGCCAATGGGAATCATCATAAACTGCTCTCGTCCAATTTGACCCGAGCCAGTAATTCGAGTCATAATCGCCGTTTTGAGAATCACCAACAGCGTCAACAGACTCAAGAGACTTTCTTGAATCGCTAAATCTCGATAATCTCCATTATAATACACCGCGCGATCGCCCAAATAAAAGGTCACCGCTTTCTCGCTCTCATCCAAACTCCGCCACTCACCCTTCTCCCAAAACTGACCGCGACCCCGATACATCACCTGGATGATTTCCATTAAATTTTGTTCCACCTGAAAGCGGGGAACATCCAACAAAATATGTTGAGCTTTAGGAAACGACAATCCCCGACTAGCTGAAGAGGTCATAAACACCACCGAAACCCGATCCTGAAACTCCCGGATTTTCCCTCGCTCCTCATCACTTAAATCCGCATGAACCTCTAAATAATCTTTGTTCTTCTCAAACGTCTCCTCAGCCTTAATGGAGTCAATCAAATCTTGCAATCGTTGCTTATCTTGGATATAAACTAAGATCTGCGTTTCAGGATAATCCTGACGCAGTTGATTGAGATCCGCTAATATCTGCGACTGAACCCGTCGCGAGAGTTTTCCCATTTTCTCAGAGGTTAACTCCGGCTTAAACTCAACCGACTCCACGAACACTTTATAGGTTAACTTAAGCCGATTGGCGGGATAGGAATTGGCGTTAATTACCTGTCCTTGCAGGTGTTTCAACGGACCTTTTTTAAACTCCAGGGATTCCACGTGAATCTCCCCTGGCGATCGCAACTCCCGCAGATGACGCACAAAAATCTTATCCGGTTCCGGTTCCTTATCACTTAAATGCTGCTGAATCACCCCCCTCTCCACAATCGACGCATCAGCGACAATCAGCTTGAGATTAAACCCCGATTGAGGATTGTTGAGTTGATACTTATGGATAATCTCCGTCATGGCGTGCAAGAAATCCACCCCACTTTGATCACCCGTGACCTCATCAATCATAATAAATAGATGTTTCAGGCGACGGGACATCCCTTGCATTCGGGAAAAATCAACTTGTCCGCGATCTCGATAATAAAAATCCTGAAATATCCTCTCAAAATGTCTCAGAGTATGATTGTTGTTTTTGGTAATCCGCAAGGCTTGAATGCAGGCTGTGGCGATAATTGCATTGGAAAGAGGTTCTTGAATTGCAGTATCAATTCCTTGACAAAGGGTTGACAAAACCCCTGGTTTATGATTGTCTGATGGACGCAGATGGCGGTCAGTTTCTCGATGCAAGAATCGCTGGGACGATTTTTGAGGAGGAGGACTTTCAGCAAAGGGAATAAAGCGGACTCCTCGACAAGACATCTCACCCGAATGCTGTCCCGAGAGGCTGTTCACCACTTTCTCGCCAGGGTAGCGATCCAATAACGCCGAATTGGTGGTTAACGCCAACAGACGCGGATCACATAACTGCTGAGTTTGGGAATCTTTGAACTTCTCAATAATATCTAAGTTGACTTGTTTGCGAGGACTGACATAGAAAAAGAGGAACCCATCCTCAATATGAGACTTCAAAAACTCAACAATCGCCGTGGTTTTCCCAATTCCCGGATTTCCCGCGAGAAATAGCAACGGTTTATCTGAAGTTAAGCCAGCTTGAACCGCCTCCGCATGTGGCGATCGCAACGCCAGAGTTGACGCAAAATTATCAATCACCTCCTGGTGAGGGGGAATCACGTTAATCTGATCCCCTTGAATCTCGGATAATCTCTTGACAAACTCCCGTCCCCCCTGAAAACTACGAGACGCATTGCGGCGAATCACCTGTAACAGATCCCGTCTCGCATCAGTGATCTCAACATCCCGAGGTTCATTGTGATAGATATCCTGACAGGTGGTTAAAAATTTGAGATGTTGCGGATGTTGCGGATTGAGGGACATAATGCTGAGGGAGCGATCGCTATATCCCACCACATTGATCAAGAAATCCTGTTTCCCGACTTTCTCCCACAACCCCAGTTGCGGATCTTGCAAAAACTCATAGAAGCTATAGCCATAACTTCCCGCTTGAATCAATTTACTAACTTCCTTATCCTCTCGCTTAAACGCCGTAAAATATCGCCGCAGATCTTTCGAGAACTCCCAATCGAGATTCTCGGGTTCCCCATTATCCAAACGCAAACTCGCAAACACACTCTTGGATTTTAGGTAACTGATCTCCCGTCGCAACAAACAGCGATGATGATTCAGAGTGGTATCCTGCAAATTCAGCAAATCCGCCGCCTCGCGAACGGAAAACACCGACAAATCTACCACCAACAGCCTCAACGTTCGTCGACGTCGCAGCAAAATTAGGGTATCGGCTCTCAGAAATCCCCCTTTATCTCGATATCGCCGCAGATGGTCATATGAGCAGTCGGTAAAACTAAGTCCCAGTTGAGACAGCCAAGCCTCAATTT
>SIHH01000013.1:5323-30747 GCA_004299065.1 Phormidium sp. SL48-SHIP
GCTGTTGTTTCCCGTAAAACAACATTGATAGTAGAGAATTTCTCGATCAGCCGTCGCCTTTCCCAAAGATTCTAAATATTCTCGAAAGAAGTTTAACCCAGACAGCCAGCCTTTTTGTAGGAAAAACAGTCCCCAAGTTTCCAGGTTTTCAATTTCACGAGCATCAATCAAATTGGGATTGGATCTTTTGCAGATGCTATCTAACATCTCGGAAAACGCTAACTGTTGCAAATCTTGTTGATACCGATCACCAAAATGATGAGTGAGATTTTCCTGTGCGATCGCCGTTAAAATCCCAACATTAAACCCCACCTCAAACACTCGTCCTAAATCTTCCGCAACCGTTGCAACCATAAGTTTAGGTCTCCTGACGCTCGTTAGACTGTGGATATAAAATAGAGTTAACCGCCGTTAAAAATGCCAAACTATTAAAATAGGTTTTTCCATCTATATGATAAAACAAGGCATTTTTTCGCAACGCTTCATCCCCCATGATTTGTTGATACGGATCCAGCTTTAATTGTGGTTTACTCTGGCGGCGTTCGACCCGGAAAAAGTGAAATAAGGTTAAATAACGCAAAATATCCGTTTTCACTGGGCCATCATAAATCAATCCCTGGCGAATATCTTGGTCATCGAGAATTTCTGGATAGACATTGATAAGAGTCGAATAAGACACCACCCCATTATAAAACCGTCCCTCGTCTCCCACAGTTATTCCGTTAAAGAGATTAAAGAAAACGACAATATGCTGACTCGGATCATTGAGGATATTCAGCAACTGTTGAGTATTCTTGAGACGGTAAGAGTCGGCGTTTAAGCGGCTAGACTTCAGAACCGAATACTGATTCACAAATACCGGATATAACTGTAAATCCTCTAGTCCGTCAACCAAAAACTTGATGAGATTGGGAGACATGAAATAGAGATTTTTGTCCTCCTCAACCTGAGTTAAATTGAGTCGATTCGTATAAGGTGCTTGAGCCAAATAGATAATATGGCGATATCCCGCTTGATGGAGTTGATGAACTAGATCACTGAGAATTGAGGGATTGTTGTACACCTGGCGATCGCCATAATTCTCCGAAAAGGTTTTGAAGGGTTGAATCGTGATTTGTCCGTGATCATTATCGATGGCGATCGCCTCCCCAAACAGCGTCGCCATTCCCGGATATTGATGACGACTCCGTCGTACCCCATCACTCTCCAAACTCGACACCACCAACAACGCCAACTTATCTACTCCCTGAGATCCATCCTGAGGCTGGGGGAGATTAAATTCATAGGTTTGAGGTAACACCGAATACAACGACGCAAACGCATTTCGTATCTTATAAGGTTTTATACTGTTAATCCGAATCCCCTGAGAATTTGACCAATATCGCTCACCCAGTAAATGAACCACCACCTTCGAGAGATTCGCCATAAACTTCTCCGAAGGTGACGGATTGTTTCCATCTCCCTCATGGAACCGTAATAGAGGAATAAACAATCGCCGATCTTCTAAATCCAACGCATCTAAAATCACCCGCAAGCTGATATACATCAACAATGACATGGTGAAACGATAGAAAAATCCTTGACTCAAATCGCTATTATTCGAGTCTAAATAACGATTGTTGTACGCTACAACGACGAGCGGCGTATTCCCTAAATTTCTTTGAGACGTTTGGCTACTTGTGGAAGATCGAGGAGTTACTAAAACCGGAATTTGATAAATTGTATCTGTCTCCGCATCATAACAATCAAAACTCTCAGTTCCTGGCTTAGAATAATAGCGAATATCCTCAAACTCAAAACAAACTGGAAGTTGACAAAAGGTTTCATTTGAGGTAAAGTCGTCTTTGATTGTGATGTAGCGCAGACATTCCCTAGGATTACGACCCACCACATCATCAAAGACATCTCCGTTACCTAAGGAATTAGGCGATTGTCTTAAAATACCTCGAACTACCCCAATTTTTTTCTGAAAAACTTGAGGCTTAAAAATACCTCGACGTTTTAATGTCGTTTCTAGCAAATGCTTGAGTCTTTGTATTTTTGTCTGAACATTAAATGTTTTAAATCCCTGGATAAGTCCTCGAAAAATACTATCTTTTTGCTCTTGAGTTCCTTCCTTAAAAATAGGGAGAATACGCTGCTCAAAACCAGAAATAACATCATAGTCGAGTTCTGACGAAATTTCATATCCCTCAGTCATTGGATTACACCGTGAGGCAAAGATAAAATAGTAAAGAAACAAAATCCGTAGCATCTTACGTGCTACGATTTCTGTATTACTCTCCTCAACCTGTTGGTCCCAATTTCCCGGATTTAAGATATTGCAATAATAGTCAAACACAGGTTTAGCTTTTTCACCTTGTGCTTGGACTTTATTGGCAAACTTCAGCTTAAGTCCAAAAGTGAAAATCCGCTCGCCATTGCTCTCATTGGTAGTTTCACCGATAATATCCGAAAGAATCGGGATAATCGGCAACGCATCTAAAGATTCTGAGCGTGAAAACCAATCTTTATAATTTAACTCAACTCCGCGATAATTGACCGTGTAATGACCATAAGGCTCCTGACTAATATATTTTTCAATATCCCGTAAACGGCGAATTAAATCATCTAAATACACCACCTCAGGATGAGTATCCCGATTGATTTGTTGACGGAGATACTCTAAATAGCAAATTTTTGCCTCTTTTTTTAGCTTTCCTAACGACTCACGATCCACCACTCGCTGCAAACGATAGAAATCCGAATTTGGCGAGTCTATCAATCGTTCCTGAACAGCCTCTTGGGCATCTTCCAACTCTTCTTCATCTGTTAAAATATCCTCCAGATGACGAGTTAAGCTAGCTTTCATTCGTTCTGAAAATTGGTTAACCTCACCCACCGTAATCGTCACCTTGTGGAACTTAAGCAGAGAATCCCCACCCCGTCCTTCCGTTCGAGTTTCTAAATCCGCAATGGGGACAGCAGTGGAATTAGAGGCTTCACGCGCAAAACTGATGCGACTCCATGATTCTTCCTCAAGAGTGGTCAGTAAGTCGTTGAGATCAAACCCGGTTGTGTCGAGTTGCTGCTGTAACTGGCTGGCGACTTCCTGACGCAAATCTTGAATCACGCCATTGAACCGTGGCGCAAAATCAGCCGTTAAACTTAACGTCGCTGAACGAGCCGAATAATCCCCAGAAATAGGGTCTTGAATCTGTTGTTGTGCCACAGCTTGGGCGATCGCATCTATATTTACCATCAGGCGATCGCGATCATCTGAACGGATCCGAAAGAGTGGCTTCTGTCCCAATTCCCGTCGAATCTGCGCCAGCAAATCCCCATAATCCAGCGAAAACGGCAACCCCTCTCCCAACTCAAACGTATTCATCTCTCCGGCACCCACAATAGCAACATCTTCCTAGAAGCTTAGCAGAGCCGAGTCCCCCAACTCAAGACTTAAAACTCAAGGCTTAAAACTCAAGACTTAAAACTCAAGGCTTAAAACTCAAGGCTTAAAACTCATCCATCCCACCCCCGAGACAATCTCCTGAATCGATAACATTATCCAACTTCCCTGAAACTAGCGAGTCATTTCGAGAAGCCAGCTATGGTAAGCTAAGACGATCTTTAACCCATAGCCCCTGACTCATCACCAGTCCCATCAGGGTCAGCTAGATCGTCACTCCCAAGGGAACTGTATCAACAAGGAGATAGAGATGTACGAAAAAATTGCCCCTCCCACCAGCGGCGAGAAAGTCACCTTCAAAGACGGAGAACCCGTCGTTCCCGACAACCCGATTATTCCCTTCATCCGGGGAGACGGGACGGGTGTCGATATCTGGCCCGCCACCGAGAAAGTCATCGACGCCGCCGTCGCCAAAGCCTACGGCGACAAACGCCAAATTAGCTGGTTCAAAATCTACGCCGGAGACGAAGCCTGCGAACAATACGGACAATTTCAGTATCTCCCCGAAGATACCCTGCAAGCCATCCGCGAGTATGGAATCGCCATCAAAGGGCCGCTGACGACCCCCATCGGCGGTGGGATTCGCTCCCTCAACGTCGCCTTGCGTCAAATTAACGACCTCTACGCCTGCGTTCGTCCCTGCAAATACTACCTCGGAACCCCCTCCCCCCATAAAACTCCCGAGAAACTCGATATCATCGTCTATCGGGAAAACACCGAAGACATCTACCTCGGGATTGAATGGGCCGAAGGAAGCGACATCGCCAAGCAACTCATCAAACATCTCAACGAGGAGTTAATCCCCGCCACCCCAGAACATGGGAAAAAGCAGATTCCTCTCGACTCCGGAATTGGGATCAAACCTATCAGTAAAACCGGATCTCAGCGGTTAGTGCGTCGGGCCATCAAACACGCCTTGCGACTTCCCAAAGACAAACAAATGGTGACCCTGGTTCACAAGGGAAACATCATGAAATACACCGAAGGCGCCTTTCGTGTCTGGGGGTATGAACTGGCCACCACCGAGTTTCGCAACGAATGCGTCACCGAACGGGAATCCTGGATTTTGAGCAATAAAGAAGCCAAACCAGACATTAGCCTAGAAGACAACGCTCGTAAACTCGAACCCGGTTACGACTCCCTCACCCCCGAGAAAAAAACCGAAGCCTGTGACGAGGTGAAAGCCGTTCTCGAGGCCATTTGGGACACCCATGGAAACGGACAGTGGAAAGAGAAGATCATGGTCAACGATCGCATCGCCGATAGTATCTTCCAACAAATCCAAACCCGTCCCGCCGAATACTCCATCCTCGCCACCATGAACCTCAACGGCGACTATCTCTCCGACGCCGCCGCCGCCATTGTCGGAGGCTTAGGAATGGCTCCCGGCGCGAACATTGGCGACACCTGCGCCATCTTTGAAGCCACCCATGGAACCGCACCCAAACACGCCGGACTCGATCGCATCAACCCCGGTTCCGTCATCCTCTCCAGCGTCATGATGTTGGAATATATGGGATGGAACGAAGCCGCCGAACTGATCCAAAAAGGACTTGGGGCCGCCATTGCTAACGGGGAAGTCACCTATGACCTAGCACGTCTATTAGATCCCGCCGTCGAACCCCTAAAATGTTCCCAGTTCGCCGATGCCATCATCGCCCATTTTGACGACTAATTAAGCGACCCATTCAGGACGGATGATGTCGTTTCGATGAGGTCTTAAAACAGGCGGGGGTCATCATTTCGATGACCCCCGCCGCCATAACTAACACCCTAACTAAGGATTGGCAAACGTATTAATCCGTCCACCGCCAATCGCCCGGCCCGGCGGCGTCCGGGGGACCGAGAACGGCTCAGGTGGTTGATTCCGTAAACTCTCCTGGCTCTCAGGCGTGGCATTCATCGAGCCATCAGGATACCCCGTTCCCGTATCAGGAACCGGACCCCGAAAGACCGCACCATTGGGGTTCAACACATCACCCGGCGTTTCCTGATAGGGATTAGCCGACGGATTGGCATCATAGCCGCCAATCGCTCCAGGATTGCCCAAACTTCCATTTTGCATACCCGTTTGTGGCGAAGCCGGGTTCCCATACGTGGGACGGCGATAACCATTACTCGGATTCCCTGAAATACCCGGATTAAAGTCTCCCGCCGAGGAACCAGAGGGGGTTCCCGCCCCCGTCTGAGGCGTCGCACCCGTTACAGCATTGGGATTATAGGGATACCCCGTAAAGGTCGAAACATCAGAATCCGACGGAGAGAACTGCCCAGCGGCCGGAGGAACCGGCATCGCAAAGGCGGGCAGAGTGTCCGCCGACGTGGCTCGGCCATCAGCAGACTCAGCCTCAGACGTCTCTTCAGCACGACCCTCAGCCGCCGCCCGTTGTTGTTGCTCAAACTCAGACGCCTCTTCTGGAGACTCAGAGAGAGGCTGCATCAGGCCCAGAGACCCCGTTCGCGGATTGGCCAACTGTTGGAACCCCATTTCTAGGGGCGTTAACTGCGGAGATGACGGGGCCGCCGCCGTTCCCTCCTCTGGCTGGTTCGGGGCGAAAAACCCATTAAAGAAGCCATTATTTGCCCTTTCGGGGCTAGAACCTTGTGACGACGACGCCTCATCGTCACTCTCCTCTAACCCTAACCCTTGTAGAAACGGATTCGACTGAGCCGACGCCGTCTCCTGAGACTCGTCGCTGTTACCATTGTTCGACTCTGAGGAGAGATCCGGTTCAGGATTAGCTAGGATTTCTAGGATGCGATCGATATTTTCCTGGCGGTCCGCGTTAGGGTTCTCCGTCGGTAGCGGACTCGGAGTTCCCTGCTGTGAAATAATTTGTTGTAATACGTCCGAACTATCAATATCGGCTGCCACGCGAGCTTCTTCGCCCGAGACTTCCCCCTCCCAGTTTGAAGCATCATCATTGTCCGAACCATTCAACGCATCCAGGGAAAATTCCTCAGCCAGTTTCCGGACTCCATGACGGTCCACATATTCCCAGGCGACACCTAGAATCAACACCACCCCTAAAATTGATAGCCAAATTGAGGGGTTCGTGAGGGTTCGCAGTTTTGCACGAACACGATGGATGGAGTTGGGCAGATGTTGAAGAGGCATAAGGCGTCAACCCCGATAGAGTCGTACAATGGCACTATCTCTAGTGTATCAAATTTTTGAATCGGGGGGGAGAAGAGAACAGGGAACACCGGAGCTGGGAACAGAGGGGAGAAGGCAAGCTAGCCATCGGGGAGAACCCACCCCGGCCCATCCCAGGAGAAAATAGACGTAGGGGCGTACCTTGATGATCGCCCTCTTTGCTGGGTCTGTTGGCGCAGAGAAGGTTAGGGAACTGGGGATTTTGGCAAAATTATCGTTTTTTGACTTCAGGCAGGGGTGAGGACGGTTCTGGGGTTTCATTCACGCCTGGTGGAGATTTTTTGACCGCATCGGCTGACCCCTCTGTGGGAATTAAATCCACAACGATTACCTCCGCCAGAACTTGGCCTGGGGCTAATGAGTCCAAGTTTCGCTCTGCTACGGCTTCGATCAGGCTCTGACGGGCATATTGATCTAACTCCTCATCACCCGTGACTTGGAGGGGATAGGGACTGGCTCCGAGGAGGTTCCCCGCCTGATCCTGGGTAATGGCAAAAACCACTCGTTGCGGTTCAGCTAGTCGTGATGAGGGAAGTTCCCGTTTTAGGAAGATCGACGGTTCTTGTGGCAGGCTTAGGGACAGATCTGAATCATCCAGCCAAGTGTCGAGCCAGGTTAGCCACCGCTCCTGAGCTGTTTCACCCAGCTCTAGGGGGCTGACATAGGCTAAGGCCTGCTCGGGTCCGAGACGGATGGGGTCTGGTTCAGGCTTGGATGGCTCAGGTTCTGAGGAGTCGGGGTCTGAGGAGTCGGGGTCGATCGCCTGAGCTTCGGGAGTAAAGTTAACCTGGAACCAATAGGCTCGGTACTGGTCCTGTTCGGGAAATGTGGTGTTGCTAAAAACGTTTTCGAGAAGCGGCTGTAAGAGCAAATCAGGACGCTCGGGTAAGGGACTGAGCTGATCGACGCTTCCATCGGGGGCGACCAAAACCCCGACATAAAATGACTGGCCTAGGAAACGCTCATAGGCCGGTTGTGGCGGTAAGGTCCCCTCAATCACTTGGGGATCTCGTTGACTCCCAACACTGGTATTGTCTTCGAGGCTAGGATTGGCTTCGTAAACCTGCTCGAGCCAAGCATGGTACTCACCCACTAGGGCCATACCCGGGCGGTAGCCGTCTCCACTGGTGGGGAGGCCGGCTCGTTCTGTTTCCCCCTCGGACTCAGAGGGCGGGGATTCGGGAGAAGAGCGGTCTTTTTTCTCCTCTAAGAGGTCTTGTTGGTTGGGTGCTGTGCTGCTGTCAGGCTGGCTCTCATTGGGGGGGGAAGTGGGATAGCTGCGATCGCGTTGGATGTCTTCCCATTGCTGTTGATACTGTTCCCAGAGATCCTCATACTCTGGCGATGAATAGTCTTGAGACGAGGTCCCGGGATTACGGTGGGTATAACTCTCGTAACTCTGACTCATCGGCGGAGGGGTCGCTGAGGGAGTAAACTGCTCTTCCCAACTTGTCCAACGATCTTGAATCGAATCGCGGCTGGCTGGTGAATCATCCGCTGGTGGGGGAGGCGGAAAAGTCGAACGATTCGAGAGCGAGGGAGGACGAGTCGATCGCAAATTTTCCTCAACGTCAAACCCCGAGGCCCCGGCCCCAAACTCCTGAGTTGCAGAGGGAGCGAATTGGGCCAGTTCTTCTGAGGTGAGTTCGACGACATTGCTATCGAGGAGGCGATCGCCCTCAGGCTCTTGGTTCAAGCCAATAAACGGTAGAGAGGCCGCCACGGCCCCATGGAGGCCAACAGAAATGGCGATCGCCAACAGGTTCGGCTGGAGCAGGGTCTGTTGCAGCCGTTGCCGGGGAGTCGACTGCCCTGTTCTAGGGTGAGCCGGGGTGGAGTGAAGTTGGGACGCCTCAGACATACAGGTAATCGTTGACCAAAAATTAACTCAAAATGCCCAGGCTGACGAAGCTCCTCTCAAGCCGGAGCCGTCACCTGGATCATGAATGTTGGTAGTCTAGCAATTTTACAGAGAACCGATAGGGAAATCGGTACAATCCCCTCGCTGAGAAATTCTTGCTCAGACATTCAGACGAGACATCAGACGAGACATCAGACGAGACACCAGACGACTCGCTCTTCGACTTCACGACGAAACAGGGAAGGTTCTCCCATTCCCTGTTTCCGTGGCTTGTCTCTGTCAGCGACTCGCTAAGATACAGCCCGAACGAGGCGGTAACTCAAACGAGATTAGGGTTCCGTCACTACGGAGACTCTTGGCCGTCAACAAGTCTCCATACTTTAACTCTAGGCCCTTGACCGTTGGAGATAGGGTTTCTAGCCTCAGTTGCTCCGGTTCATCTCCCGCATTGACGGCTACGATCACATCGTCAGCCCCAGGGAGATTCCGTAGGAAAGCATAGAGACTCTCTTGAGCCAACAAGATCTCATAATGGCCGGTTCGTAAGGCCCGATATTGATGGCGCAAGGCGATCAGTTGACGATACATTTGATAGACATCTTGATTCCACTGTTGAGAATCAGGAAAGGTTTTACGACAATCGGGATCATGACCGCCGTTTAAGCCGACTTCATCGCCATAGTAAATACAGGGAGCGCCGGGAAAGGTCATCTTCAGCAGGGCCGCCAGCTTGAAACTGGGGATATCTTCGCTGGCCAGGGTCAGCATACGCGGGGTATCGTGGCTATCGAGAAGATTGAGTTGAGCCAGTTGAATCTCCCAGGGATAGAGATCCAAGAGATCCTGGATTTTCTGCCCATACTCCTCGGCGTTGAGGGCGGGATAGGGGTCATACTCATGAAATTCGACTAATTCTCGCACCACGCGATCGCCGGCCACATAGGCGATTGTCGGCCCCGTAAACTCGTAGTTCATCACCGCATCAAACTGGGTTCCATCGAGCCATTGGCCCGCATCTTTCCAGACTTCTCCCACGATATAGGCCTCGGGGTTAAGGGCTTTGATGCGATCGCGAAATTCGACCCAGAAACCAGGGGTTTTGACTTCAAAGGGAACATCTAAGCGCCAACCATCAATGCCTTGGCGAATCCAATGTTCGCCCACCTGCATGATATATTCACGCACATCGGGGTTATCGTGGTTAAATTGGGGCAAGGCACGATTGCCCACCCAACTGACGTAATTGGCTGGCAGATTGCCGTCATAGGCGCTCAGGGGCCATTTTTCGACGCGAAACCAATCGAGCCAGGGAGAATGGGGGCCGTTTTCGAGAATATCGTTAAAGAAGTAAAAGCCCCGACTCGCATGGTTGAACACACCATCAATGACGACCTTTATCTCCCGTTCATGGGCGCGATCGAGCAGGGCGGCGAAGGCGTCATTTCCCCCTAAAATGGGGTCAATTTGATAGTAGTCGTGGGTGTGATAGCGATGGTTACAGGCTGATTGAAAAATAGGGGTTAGATAAATCGCTGTAATTCCCAAATCTTGGAGATAGTCTAACTGATCGATGACACCCCAGAGATTTCCTCCTTTATAGCCTTGGGGAGTGGGGGGGTCACTCCAAGGTTCAAACTGGTTGGGATTGGTCGATAGCTTTTCGGGGTAATCGTCGCGTTTGGCGAAGCGATCGGGGAAGATTTGGTAGAATACGGCGTGCTTAACCCAATCTGGGGTTTGTACTTGCATGAGTTTTTTATACGATCTGCTAGGGCTATCTTACCGGCATACTTTCTATCGTCCCATCTTGACACGCCCATTGGGGCGATCGCCCGCCTGGATTGTCGTCCTCATCGGACTAATTTACACAGGATTGATGTTGATCTCCGGCCCGGTTCTGGCTGAGGGGATAGACCCCCCATTGCTCACCGAGTCTATCTTACGCGAACGCCTCAACGCCATTGACCGCGATGGGGAACCAGCGGTTATTGATTTAACAAACTTCAACATTGATTTACGCCGCAGTTATAAACGCGACAGCGGCGAGCCATTTGTCGACTACTTTTATCAGCAACTACAACAACATCTGAAAACGACCTATCCGGTTCCAGGCTTGGATTTAAGTGGTTCTCAAATTCAAGGAGTTTTTAGGATTCAACCCTTGAGTTTAGATGTCCCTTTATATGGACAACAGCTCTCGTTATTATTGTCTGAAGACGAACGGAAGCAGCTTGATCGCGATCGCCGCCGCCGTTCTCAGTTACAACAACTCGCAATCACGGTTTTATCCAACTCCCCAACCTCCAACCACCGTGATTTTCAAGTGCGGATTTTTCGGGGCAAACTCAAATTAAATAAAACCCACTTTTTTGATCAGGTAGATTGGAGTAACACATTTTTTTTAAGTGGAGTTGATGCACAAGGGGCGGTCTTTGAGACGTCATTGCGAGGACTAGAATCTCGATTTAGCCAGAATTTCAACTTTAATCAAGCCCAATTTCTTGACTCAGTTTCATTTCATAACAGTATTTTTTTCACCGATTCAAGTTGGACGCAAAGTCAGTTTTCAGGAGAAACCGACTTCACCGGTGCAGTCTTTGAAGGTTCAGGGGATTTTCGCAAAAGTCGATTTAAGACTCTCGCCAACTTTGAAGCCAGCAAATTTATTAAAACTGCCGATTTCTCCCAAACCACGTGGAATAGTCGCGCCAATTTTGCTAAAACCAAGTTTGTGCAAGCACTTTACCTAACGAATGCTCTAATTCTTGACCGTTTCAGCTTCCGAGATGCCCAATTTCTTAACGCCGTCAATCTTCGGGAAGCTAGCTTTCAAAAACTTCTCGATTTTAGTGATGCTCAATTTACCTCAGATGCCTATATTAATATTTCAAACTTAACCTTTGATGCCAGTGACGCTCAACTCATTGGCAATCCCGGTAAAATCGGCAAGGTTTTATCGATTCCAACCTTGCAAGGAAATGAAAACCTATTAATTAACCTAGTCCGTAACTTTCGAGAATTGGAACAAATTGAGGATGCTAATCAAGTTAACTATAAGCGAGTTGTGCTTGTTCAGCGAGATTTATTTAAACGAGTCTTTGCGAGTAACCTCAATACCGCCTCTCGGGAAACCTTGCGAAAAATCGGCTTGTCTCAAACCCAAATTTCGGAAATTATACAACATCGTCAAGAGCAGTTATTTTCTAGCTTAAGTGAGATATTGAGCCTAGAATCTGTATCGCTTAATACCTACACTCAAGTTCGCGATCGCCTAATTGCAGCGTCTCCAACCACCTGGAAAAGCCGACTGTCTCTCTCTAGCAAATTGCTATTTATTACCCTATTACTGGCATTAAGCCGCTATGGAACGAGCTTTGCCTTGATGATGGGTGTAGGTGCGATCGCGATCGCCTATTTTGGCTGTCTATTTTGGCTCATCGACCGTTATCGTCGCCACCGCCCACAACCCATTTTACCCACAGTGTTTGAAATCAGTTGCATGGGAATAACAACAGGGATTTTGGGACTATTAGGTATCATTTCTATCTTTCAAAGTTCACCACAACCTTGGCTCACATTCGCCTGTTTAGGAGTTGTGATGTTTCCCGTTCCCGGTCTGTTGACCTTTCGTATCTATCAACAAGGACGCTATCATGATTTAATGAACGTTTCCTATTTTGTTGAAGATGGAGCCTTTCGGGAATTACGGTTAATGATTAGTCGTTTGCCGATTATGCCAAGGTTTCCCTTCTTCCGCGATCGCTTTGAACCCATTTTGAGCGATCGCCGTTGGGGGTGGCTCAATTACTATGATTTCAGCCTCAACAATTTACTCAAATTTGGCTTTAACGATATTCGTTTGCGGGACAAACATATCCCCGGCTTAATCACCGCCTTAGCCTGGTATCAATGGGGAATCGGGATTTTATACATTAGTCTATTATTCTGGACATTATCCCGAACCATTCCCGGCTTAAACCTCTTTCTCTATCTTTAACTCAGAGCGAGACCTCGATCACTCAGCCAAACTCAGCCAAACCCAGTTCACCTAACATCAAAACGAGAGACAATCGAACCCCCCACCATGCAACGAACTCTAATTTGGCATCGCCATAACTTACGACTGTGCGATCGCCGTGATCTTCAACAACTTCAAACATCCCACTCCCAACTCATTCCCCTATACTGTTTTGACCCCCGAGACTTTGGCAAAACCGCCTTTGGCTTCCCCAAAACCGGAGCCTATCGTAGCCAATTTCTCCGGGAATCCGTCGCCAACTTACGGGAGAATCTACGTCAGCGAGGAAGTGACTTAATCATTCGCCACGGGAACCCCAAACAGATCATTCCCGAACTCGTCAAAACCCTCAACATTGACCAAGTTTGCTTTGAAGCCGAAGTCACCCGCGAAGAACAACAGGTGGAACACGCACTGCGTCACGCCTTACAACCCTTAGGAACCCACATCCAAACCCATTGGGGAGCCAGCTTATACCACCCCAGTTAGCTCCCCTTCACGATTGAGCAGCTTCCCGATGTCTTTACAAAACCGGAGTTGATTGCTGAGTTAGTTCCAGGCGTTCCAGCAGACTGTCACTTCGACTATAGCGCTCCAGTCCTCAAAGAGCGAGAACGCCGCCTTGATGGACTCCTAACCCCCACAGGAGACGACCCCAATCAACCCCGACTCAGAGAGTCAGCACCCCTCGGCTTAACTCGGTTGTGTTTGACTCGGAATGAGAATCAAGGCCCAGTAGGTCGCCTCTTCTGGGTCGAGTTCTCGGATGGGGATAATGCGCTGAGTCGGTTGAGTGGCTCGCTCGATATAGAGCGATCGCTCTAAGAGTCCCAATTCTTCTAAAATGTCTCGAACTTTAGCAAAATGTCGCCCCAATTTAATAATAACGGCGGCATCAACTCCCTGAAGGCGATCGCGCAATTGGTCAGCCTCCAACGTCGCCGGCATAATACTCAACACATCATTGCGGAAGGTAATCGGAACCCCCAACATAGCCGCACTGGCAAAGGTCGAAGAAATGCCTGGAACGACTTCAGTAGGAAATCGGGGGGCCAGTCGTTGAAACAGATACATAAAACTGCCATACAGCATCGGTTCCCCTTCACATAACACCGCCACATCTCGCCCCAAACTTAACTGTTCGGCAATTTTTTCCGCGCCCAAATCATAATAGGGTTGAGACGATCGCCGCACACTAAAGGGCAACGGCATGGGAATTTCATGCTGTTCCGGGCGAATAAAATCGGCAACAATTGCCCGAGCCAATGCCTTGCCATTTTCTAATGTTGGGTAAGCAATCACTGGAACCGACGTTAAAATTCGATGAGCTTTTAACGTTAAAAGTTCTGGATCACCAGGACCAATTCCCAATCCATAGAGTCGTCCCAATTCGGTCATAATTCATTCTCCTTAGCTAGTGCATTCACAGCAGCGGCGGCGATCGCACTGCCACCCCGTCGTCCCTGTAACGTCATAAACGGAACCCCAAACTCCCCCCGAGCCAGCTCTGCTTTCGACTCAGCCGCCCCCACAAAGCCCACCGGAAAGCCTAAAATTAACGCCGGTTTCTCAACCCCTCTCGCCAACAATTCCAACAGATAAAACAACGCCGTCGGCGCATTGCCAATCACCACAACTGACCCCGATAAATGGGGTTTCCATAACTCTAACGCCGCCGCCGATCGCGTATTGCCAATCTCCTGGGCCAGCTCAGGAACCCGTGGCTCCCGTAGGGTACAAATCACCGGATTCTCCGCCGGTAGCCGAGCGCGAGTCACCCCATGAGCCACCATCTGCGAGTCACACAAAATCGGCGCCCCCTGACGCAACGCCTCTCGTCCGACCTGCACCGCCCCCTCAGATGCTGCCAAATCCGCCACAATATCAGTCATTCCACAGGCGTGAATCAAGCGAACGGCAACATGAGCCAAATCGGCGGGCAACGTCTCTAACGCCGCCTCAGCGCGAATAGTGGCAAAAGATTGTTTATAAATTTCCTGGCCGTCACGGATATAGTCGATCATCGTTGCCACTCCTGAAGCCGAACCCCGGCTTGCTGCGATCGCCGGACCCAAGCCGTGAACGATTCTTCGGAGGCTCGACGGTGCTGCTGATAGCGTGTTAAGACCCGACCGAGTACTAGCGAGAGATCTCCAACCGCCACAGAGCCGAGATCATATGTCCAGGAATCCTGGCCATCGCCGAGATACAGGTGATAGGTCTCGTCAGCGGTTCCCAACAGGGTGATCTCCGCTGGACTGGGTTGAGCGCAGGATTTGGGACAGGCGGTGAGATGGATGTTAATGGGGGTCTCTAGGGTTTCTACTCCAATCTGTTGCGGGAGTTCAGCCAGGAGACGACGCGCATCGGTTTGCGTGGCGGTCGTGGCGGCTGAACAGCCAGGTTTTCCCGTACAGGCGGCGATCGCCAACGGCGAAACATCCCCCGACAACCCCAATTCCTGTAACTGCTGCAACACGCTCTCCACCTGAGTCTCAGGGATATTGGCCACAATCAAGCTTTGCCAAGGGGTTAAGCGCAAAGGTCCTGAGCCAACCTGTGCGACCAACTCCAGAAGTCCCTGAACCTGAGCCAGCGTCAACTGTCCCAAGGGCAAATCCACGCCGATATAGGCGAAACCCGGTTGACGTTGACGATGGACACCCAAGTGAGCCGCACCCGCACTCGGGGTTAGACTCGGCGGTTTCCCCCGGAGGAAGGCTTGAGGTTGATAATGGGTTGCTTGGTCCAGATACTGTTCTAGCCCCCAATCGGCCAAAAGATGCGTCATCCGCCGTTTGCGCCCCGGCTTAGGCAACGGTTCGGCGTGACGGAGGTAATCGAGATAGGCTTGAGTCAGAGCGGCGACGGCTTCCACAACTTTGTCTGGGGGAATCAAGCGGCCAGTGTCATGGAGTTGTTTCCCGGCCCCTAAGGCCAGATGAACCATAACAGACGAGTCCTCGTTTGCGCCATCATTTTCGCTATCATTTGCGCCATCAGAAGCGACGACGGACAATTGAATCTCGTTATAGCGATGTTCCCAGGAGAGCGGCGAGCGAGTGCCGATCGCCACAGATCCACCGCCATCGATACCAATGCTAAACTTAGCCGGCAGAGCCTCTAACTGGCGCTGCTGTTGGATAAACTCATCTAAGGCTTGCACCCAGGGACGAGTATCGAGGAGTTCCTGGGGATCAATCCCGGCGGTGGGGCTGGCCATGATGTTACGAAGCTGATCCACTTGCGGGATAGGAGACGCTAAACCGAGGGTTTTGAGTTCTGTAAAGATTTCGGGACTGGGGGCCTGGCCGAGCGATCGCAGTTGCAGATTGCCCCGATTTGTCACTTGCAGGCGATCGCAACCCCAAGCCTCCATCCAACGAGCGATGGCCCGTCCTTGGGACAGGGTCAGTTGCCCACCGGGGGTACGAATCCGCAGTAAAAAGCCATCTTGGGCCGGGGTTCCATAAAACACCCCCGGACAGGGATTTGCGTCAATGATCCAATTCACAATGAGTTTCCTTCTCTGTGCGACGCAGAGAATCGACAATGACCGGACTCGATCCGGATTGATGTCGGTGTTCTGACTTGTGGGTACAAGACAATCGGCGAAGTCACCCCATTACAGTTGCGGCACAGTCCCGGACTCTGACCGGAGTTTCCCAACAATCAATCTCACCACTGTAGCATGGGACGACCCCTTCATGAGACAGTACAGCTAGTCGGGGCGAAAAATTTTTCGCCCCGACTAGGATTGAGGCATGAGGCACGTAGGGATGACGGAGAAATGGTTATCGGTCATTGGCATCGGTGAGGAGGGCCAGGCTGGACTCAGTGCAGCGGCGCGATCGCTCTTGGAACAGGCTCAAATTCTGGTAGGGGGCCGGCGACATTTGGGATTTTTAGACGAGGGCGATCGCCGAGAACACCTCGTTTGGGGGTCACCCCTACAACAGACGATTGACGCCATCCTCCAGCGTCGTGGCCAACGAGTCTGTGTCTTAGCCACCGGTGACCCGATGTGGTACGGAATTGGGGCCACCCTAGTGCGTCAGGTTCCCCTAGAGGAGATGACCCTGATTCCCGCACCTTCGGCTTTTAGTCTCGCCTGTAGCCGCCTGGGTTGGCCCCTAGCGGATGTGAATACCCTCAGCCTCTGTGGACGACCTGCGGACTTGTTACTGGGCTATCTTTATCCAGGAGTGCGTTTGTTGCTGTTGAGTGGCGATCGCCATACCCCCACTCTCGTCGCCCAACGACTCACCGAGGCGGGATTTGGCCAAAGTCAGATGACGGTCCTAGAACGACTCGGCGGCCCCCAAGAACGGCTGATTCAGGGCCAAGCCGCAACCTGGAATCCAGGGGAGTTAGCGGACTTAAACACCATCGCCATTGACTGTTGTGGCCAGAGTTCTCACCATTGTGGTCCAGGATTGCCGGATGAGGCCTATCATCACGATGGACAACTGACGAAACGGGAAGTCCGTTCCGTGACCCTTTCTAGCCTGGCCCCGCAGCCGGGACAACGATTGTGGGATGTGGGGGCCGGGTGTGGTTCGATTAGTATTGAATGGCTTAGGAGCGATCGCCGTTGTCAGGCGATCGCCATCGAACAGCATCCCCAACGAGTCGGCTACTTGGCCGATAACGCCGCCGCCTTAGGGGTTCCTCAGTTAGAGATTGTCAGCGGGCCAGCCCCGGCGGCCTTGCAAGATTTACCGGAACCGAACACCATCTTTATTGGTGGGGGACTGACAACACCAGACCTGTTAGAGACCTGTTGGCAGGCGTTACCCTCAGGGGGTCGTCTGGTAGCCAACGCCGTCACCGTCGAGAGTGAACAGAGGCTGTTCCAGGCCCAGCAGGAGTGGGGTGGCGCGTTAACTCGCATTGCCATTCAACGAACCAAACCCCTCGGGCGATTTCTCAGTTGGACGGCGTTGGCCCCGGTCACTCAATGGTCAGTCCTCAAAGCCTGATTTTCAGGGTCTCAAGCGCCTATCTTTGGCGAATTTCCCCATCCTCAAGATAGGTCACGGAATCAGCAACATCCAAAATGCGCGGATCATGGGTAACCATTAACACCGTGACATCCTCATCAATGGCCAAACGCCGCAACAACTCCATCACCGCATGGCCACTCTTGGAGTCCAAGGCCGCCGTGGGTTCATCGGCCATGACAATCTCCGGTCGCGTCACCAAGGCCCGGGCGATCGCCACCCGCTGTTTTTGCCCCCCAGACAGGTCTCGGGGACGATTTTGACCTTTATCCCCCAAGCCCACGCGATCGAGCATCTCCTGGGCGGATTGGCGGGCATTGCGACCACGAATGCCCTGTAGATTCAGAGCTACTTCCACATTTTCCGCCGCTGTCAGGGCCGGAAACAGATTAAAGCCTTGGAAAATAAAGCCTAAATGATTGAGGCGGAACTGGGACAACTGTTTCCGGGACATTCCTGTAATGTTCTCACCGAGAAGACAAACGGACCCGGATGTGGGGGCAAGTAGGCCCGCTAGGATAGACAAGAGGGTCGTTTTTCCTGACCCCGAGGGTCCCATGAGTAAGCGAACCTGGCCTCGCTCGATGGTGAGATTGACCTGTTTGAGAATCTGAGTCCGCTTCTGGCCGGTCAGATAGGACATTTCCACATCCGTGGCGGCCACCGCCGTCCGACCTTTGGGAATGGGACTGACCGAAGGCGAAGGTAAACAGGGATCCTGAGTCGAACGCTGAGTAGACACCGGGAGTTTAAAAGGGGAGACAATCATAAATACAAGCTTCTAGGCAGAACACAACGGTGTGAGATATCCCTGAGCGACTAGGGGACTGTTATGAGCGGACTCGACGAAAAGTAGCTCCATCATTAACCGATTTTTTCAGGAGTTCAAGCGATCGCGCCCAAATTTTGTCTAAGCTTTAAGGTCTCTAAGCTTTAAGGTCTCTAAGCTTTAAGGTCTCTAGGCTTTGAAGACAATGGCCGGATCAACTCGGGTCACTTTCTGAATTGCAAAAAAACCAGATCCAACACACATCACCGTCGTCAGGAGAAAAATCCCGGCCGCTGAGGCTGGGGTAATCAGGATAATGATCCCCATCCCAGTGCTAACCCAGTGAGATAAGCCCAGACAGAGCGCCATTCCCGGGAGATAGCCTAAAACCGCCATCCAGAGTGCTTGCTCGATAATGACCCGATACAGCACCCAATCCGATGCTCCCATGGCCTTGAGGGTGCCAAACTCCTTCAGGCGATCGGATACCGAAGAATAGAGAATCTGTCCGACAATGGCAATCCCAACGACCACACCGAGTCCAGCCCCAAAGCCTAACACAAAACCCAGCCCCGTTCGGCTTTGCCAATAGTTGCGCGTCCGTTGCGCTAACTCCTGACGAGTCAAGGCTTGGCTACCCGGAAGAGCCTCATTGAGTCGTTGTTTCAACTCCTGTAAATCCTCTCCGCGTTCGGCCCGAATCAGAATATGAGTTAACACATCCGAGCGTCTCAGAGGGGACGGGGTAGGAGGAGGCTCAACGGACTCAGACGACGAGCTGAGGTCTCGCTCATACCGGTTGTTACATCTAATATTCCCCTCGCCATCAACCTGACAATTTACGGATGTACCAATTCCGGTAGTAGCATAGGCGTTGGCGGTTTCAAGGGATGTAAAAATAAATACGCTTGAGGCAATGGACTGGGTTCCTTCGGTGATGCCCACCAGGGTAGCCGGCAAGGAGTTGATCAGTCCTTGATCCCCAAGGTCTTGCAAGTTGAGGGCGTCGAGTTGGGAGTCGTCCGCGATAATCGTATAAGGAGTTTGTAGCTCGGCGATATGTCCCTGGGTAAGATTCCAGGGAGAAAACAGTTCGCCGCCGGGGTCAAAGCCAATTAGTCGTAATGGGGCAATTGTGCCTCCCGGACCCTTCCACTGGCCTGGAGGTAACAGCAAGGGTTCGGCTAGGTCGACTCCTTCGACCTCTCGGGCCAGGAACAGAAGTTCCACGGGAAGGGAGGGGGTCAACTCGAAATACACCATCTCGGCGGAAGAGACCCAAATATCGGCGTCGGATTCTTCGGGAACTAAGGCGGTTGACTTGAGAAAACCCCGAAAAATGCCAATTTGAACGGTAACTAGGGTGACAGCAAAGACAATTCCCGCTTGGGCGATGAGGAAGCGGGGAATGTCTTCGAGTAGGTTCTTACGGGCAAGGGAAGCCATGAACGGTAGAGTGACGGTGATGACAAGTGAATCAGGACATCGGTGAGGGTCGACGGTATAGCCGGGTATGGCCGACAATACGGCTGACTCTTCACCTCTCCTTCTAGCCTAATGGAAGATTCACAAGTCGCACAGTCAGGGGTTGACAAATTGCTCAATCTCAGATCGGCAATTAAACCGTTGGCCGGATTTCAAAGTCTGATAACTGTTGGGGAGGTTCTCCGCAGGTCTCGACCGTCTGAACCTCGGCGGCGGCTGGCCCCTGATGACACCAGGCGACGGCGTTTTGCACTAAGGCGGGATCGCCCTCAAACAGTGCTTCGACGGTTCCATTGCGTCGGTTGCGAACCCAGCCGGATACGCCGAGTTGTCGGGCCTGCTGTTGGGTTGAATAGCGAAAGCCAACGCCTTGGACTCGTCCCGAAATCATGACTCGGATGGCGGTGGTCGGTCGGTTGTTGGCAGGGTCATGACTTTTCATTCGCGCAATTCGGTGTAACGTCCGTTTCTTACGTTAGCCTAATCGGCTCGGCCAAAAATCTAGCCCCGGAAGGAAGAAATCGCCAATCCACGCTCAGGATTTAGGCTTGACAAATCGCTAAATCTATGGTAAGCAAATGGCTTATCGAGGCGTCTGAATCAGACGATTTCAACGGGCGGCCCAGCTCGGAGGATCCGCTTGAAATAAACTGACATCAACCCAACAGCCGTCGGCATTGGGAGAGACGGAAATCAGAGGATCGGCATGGCCCGTGCGCAAACCGTCGAGATGTCCAGTGTCAGTTTTCCAAAGTTTGAGGGTGCGTTCGACACTGCTGCTGGCCAGGGAGGTGCCATCGTCACTCAGGGACAGCGATCGCACGGGACCGGAATGGGCCTTAAGCCGATAAAAGCTTTCACCGCTGGCCACCGACCAAACTTCAATTTGTCCATTCTGGAAGCCACAGCCAACTTGAGACCCGTCGGGGGAGAGGGTAATGCTGGAAATGCCATCGCGGATCTGAGAAAACAGGAGAGTCAGGGTCCGATCGCACCATTGCCAAACCCGAATCTGGCGATCGCTGCCTGTACTAGCAAAGAGGGTTCCAGAGGCGGAAATGGCTAAAAAGCGGATTCCGCCCTCGTGGGCCGTAAATGAATGTTGTTTTTGGCCACTTTCAACCTGCCAAATCTCGATTTTACCGCCCTGGCTCCCGCAAATGAGTTGTTCTCCGGGAAAATCGAGTAGCACAGCCGTCACCCCACTGCGAAGGCCCGGCAGCGATCGCAACAATTGACCCTGTCCAGAGTGACAACAATGGTAGATACGATCGGCATCTCGCGTCGAGAGGGTTTGTCCGGCTGAACCCGTCGTCGAGGGGGCGGTTGACCAAGTTCGTCCGCCCAAGGCATCTTGGAGTTGGGTGTCACTGAAGCGCCAGAGTTTGAGGCTGCCATCATAGCCGGTACTGGCCACCGTTTTGCCATCGGCGGCGATCGCTAAGGGGTAAGCACAATTGGAACTTCCCATTAGTGGACGCAGCCAGGCTTCCGATTGGCGAATTTGTCGCGATTTGTTGGCCTCGACATAGCCTCGTAATCCTCCTCCATACCAAAGCTGATCGAGACTAAGTCGATCTTGCGGCGGCAGGCGATCGCTCGGCAGAAATCCTAAAATAATTGGATGATAGTCCTGATACGCATCATCGAGAGACTCTTGAATCCAAACCCAAATCACCAGATCACTCTCGTTTGGGTTCACGGGTGGGACCACCTCGGCGATCGTCTCCCCCGTCACCGCCATCACCTGAACCCGCAACCAGGATTCTGGCTTCCCTGAAGCATCCTCAAGCCAATAACACTGATGGTGATGGTGATGGTGGTCGTGGTCGCGATCGTGGTCGCGATCGTGGTCGCGATCTGCGGCCGACGTCCGCAAGGGATAGGGCCAGATCAAGCTAACCGTTGTCACCGCTAATCCTTCTAATAGATACTGTTTCCACAGCTCACTGACGGGAATAATGGGATCAGATTCTACAATTCGTTGGCGACAGTCAGCGCGAATCGTCGAGAGGCGATCGCCATAAATCTTGACCCGTTCTGACCAAACCCCTGGACAATCATGATTGAGAATTGGTGAAGAATTCGGACAACGCTTGAGTTCTTGTAAGCGCGTGATAAAGTCCTGTTGTTGCACATGTAGGGGAATCGTCCAGTCCATGAGGGCAGTCCATCAAGAAGGTGAGGGATTAGTCTATATGTTGGCATGAATTATCTTGGCATGGATGTTGCCCCCCACGGCTCCTCAACCGGGACTCACTGCTCCAGACCGATTCCCCGTTAACTGTTCCTTAAGATACAATCAACGGGGAGTCGCCTTCCTCAACCGGGACGTCGGCCCCCAACATCTCTAGCCGAGAGATGCTCAATCCCCCGTCCAGACTGTTCACGTTTGGGCCGATGTGGGACGATACTGTTAATAAACCTTAAGCTTAAACGTCTATGGATGTTGCCAACCTTGCGTCTCAGTTGAATGCTGGGACTATTTTGCCAGAGGGCATCGTTCTGACAACCCTCCTCCTGGTCCTCATTGTTGATCTCATCAGCGGCCGAAAATCGGCCAAATGGACACCCTATTTAGGGATTTTGGGACTGTTGGCTGCGGTAGCCGCCCTCGTCCTGCAATGGGATAACCCGATGCCATTCGGGTTCCTCGGTGCCTTCAATAGTGATCCCCTCAGTTTGGTGTTTCGGGGCATTATTGCCCTGTCGACGGCTGTGACGATTCTCATGTCGGTCCGCTACGTCGAACAAAGTGGCACCTCTCTCGCTGAGTTTTTAGCCATCCTCATGACGGCGACCCTAGGCGGGATGTTTCTGGCCGGGGCCAATGAATTGGTCACCGTGTTTGTCGCCCTCGAAACCCTCAGTATTTCCTCCTATCTACTGACGGGCTATATGAAACGGGATAGCCGCTCCAATGAAGCGGCCCTAAAATACTTGTTGATTGGTGCGTCGAGTTCCGCCGTCTTTCTCTATGGAGTGTCTCTCCTGTATGGCCTCTCAGGCGGTCAAACTCAACTCGATGAAATTGCCACCACTGTGGCCAATAGCCCCGACAGTCAAGCCATTGGCCTGGCCATCGCCCTGGTCTTCATCATTACCGGCATTGCCTTTAAAATCTCAGCGGTTCCCTTCCACCAATGGACGCCTGATGTCTATGAAGGCTCACCGACACCTGTCGTGGCCTTTCTCTCCGTTGGCTCGAAAGCCGCTGGTTTTGCGATCGCCATCCGCTTGCTCGTGACCGCTTTTGGCTCGATGACTGAGCAATGGCACTTTGTCTTTACGGCCCTGGCCATCCTCAGTATGGTCCTCGGGAACGTCGTCGCCCTAGCTCAAACCAGCATGAAACGGATGCTGGCTTACTCCTCCATCGCTCAAGCGGGATTTGTCACCATTGGCCTTCTCGCAGGAACCGATGCCGGCTACGCCAGTATGATGTTCTATCTGATGGTTTACCTGTTCATGAACCTGGGAGCCTTCACCTGTGTGATTCTCTTCTCCCTACGGACCCGAAGCGATCGCATTAGTGACTATGCCGGTCTCTATCATAAAGATCCGCTACTGACCCTAGGCTTGAGCATTTGCCTATTGTCCCTCGGGGGTATTCCACCTCTGGCCGGCTTCTTCGGCAAAATCTATCTTTTCTGGGCCGGCTGGCAAGCCGGACTCTATGGCCTGGTTCTGCTAGGTCTCGTCACGAGTGTCGTCTCGATTTACTACTACATCCGCGTCGTCAAGATGATGGTGGTCAAAGAACCCCAGGAAATGTCCGAGGTGGTGCAAACCTATCCCGAGGTGCGCTGGAATTTGCCCGGAATGCGCCCTCTACAGGTGGGATTAGTGGTGGCGTTAATCTTTACCTCGGTCGCCGGGATTCTCTCGAATCCTCTGTTTACCTTGGCGAATGACGCGGTCATCAACTCCCCGGTCCTTCAGTCGGCAACGGCTGAAACGCCCACCGTGGCTGCGGCGATCGCCGCCCCGGATCTCTAACGAATCCAGCAACGAATCTGGATCAGACTCCGAGTTTTCCCTCACATCTACCCCCCTGATGTTGTCAAGATATCAGGGGGGTTTTTGGGCCAATTCGGTAGAGATTTGCGATAGAATTAGAGACTACGCCTACCACAAAAACGCTGCCCGTAATGAGTAAGGGAACACTATTCGATAAAGTCTGGCAAACGCACCGCGTTGGTACGTTGCCGTCAGGACAAACACAATTATTTATCGGGCTACATCTAATTCATGAAGTGACCAGCCCTCAAGCGTTCGCCATGTTGCGGGAACGGGATCTAACGGTCCCCTTCCCGGAACGCACCCTGGCCACGGTGGATCATATCGTCCCCACCGAAAACCAGGCTCGTCCCTTTAGCGATGTCCTCGCCGAAGAGATGATTCAAGCTCTTGAGGACAACTGCAAGCAATATGGAATTCGCTTCAATAATGTCGGGTCCGGTCGTCAGGGCATTGTTCACGTCATCGCCCCGGAACAAGGTCTGACACAGCCAGGAATGACCATCGCCTGTGGGGATAGCCACACCTCCACCCACGGCGCTTTTGGCGCGATTTCCTTTGGGATTGGCACCAGTCAGGTTCGCGATGTTCTCGCCTCGCAAACTCTGGCGATGAACAAACTCAAGGTACGTCGTATTGAGGTCAATGGCCAACTGCGTCCTGGGGTCTATGCCAAGGATGTGATTCTACATATTATTCGCAAACTCGGGGTCAAAGGGGGGGTCGGCTATGCCTATGAATATGCCGGTACGACGTTTGAGCAGATGACGATGGAAGAACGGATGACCGTTTGCAATATGTCCATCGAAGGGGGCGCTCGCTGCGGCTATGTCAACCCCGATCAGACCACCTATGACTATATTCAGGGGCGCGAGTTTGCCCCACAAGGGGAGGATTGGCAGCGAGCGCTACGCTGGTGGAACGAGATTCGCAGTGATGCCGATGCCGAGTACGATGATGTGGTCGTCTTCGAGGCCCAGGAGATTCCGCCCACGATTACCTGGGGGATTACTCCGGGTCAGGGGATTGGTGTCGATGAGTCGGTTCCGATGCCGGAGAGTTTGCCGCAGGGCGATCGCGCGATCGCCCAAGAAGCCTATCAGTACATGCAGCTGTCCCCTGGACAACCCATCCAAGGTACAAAAGTCGATGTTTGTTTTATCGGCAGTTGCACCAACGGCCGTTTAAGTGACCTACGCGAAGCCGCTAAGTTTGCCCAAGGCCGTAAAGTTGCCGAGGGAATTAAAGCCTTTGTCGTTCCCGGGTCTGAGGAGGTCAAACGCCAAGCTGAAGCCGAAGGCTTAGACAAGGTCTTCATTGAGGCTGGGTTTGAATGGCGTAATGCTGGCTGTTCAATGTGTTTGGCTATGAACCCAGACAAGTTACAAGGCGATCAGATCAGCGCCTCGTCCTCCAACCGCAATTTCAAAGGCCGTCAAGGCTCATCCTCGGGGCGAACCCTCTTAATGAGCCCAGCGATGGTCGTCGCTGCTGCCATCCACGGCACAGTGGCCGATGTCCGGGACTGGATTTAACCCGAAATCCCCCAAACCCTATTCCCTAGGAGCGATCACAGGTTATCTCTTCCCAGGTGGGGATAGGGGTGAGTCTTCCCTGTTCCCTGTTCCCTGTTCCCTGTTCCCTGTTCCCTGTTCCCTGTTCC
>SIHH01000223.1 GCA_004299065.1 Phormidium sp. SL48-SHIP
ATGAGGACTTGAGGGTGCGAAATTTGGTAAAAAACCATAATCTCGCTAAATCGATCTCCGATGCGGCCTGGTCAACGTTCCGCCAGTGGGTGGAGTATTTCGGTAAGGTGTTCGGGGTGGCAACAGTTGCTGTTCCTCCTCAATACACGAGCCAAAGTTGTTCTAACTGCGGGGAGAAGGTCAAGAAATCTCTGTCAACGAGAACCCACCGCTGCCCCCATTGTGGATTTGTTGCTGACAGAGACCATAACGCAGCTATTAACATCCTTGAATTAGGATTGCGTACCGTAGGGCATACGGGAATTAACGCCTCTGGAGACATCGACCTCTGCCTTGGTGGGGAAACTCCTCAAGGTAAGTCGAGTCGCAGAAAGAGGAAACCTCATCAGTAATGGTGGGAATCCCACGCTATATTCTTTGAATTAGCGTGGGAGGATGTCAAATGGCTGCCAAACTTCTCCCTACCCAAGTCAGTCTAATGGCTGTAGTTTTAATCACGGGTTGCGCCACGCAGACCCCAACTCAGACCCGGGAGGACCAACCCCAGGAGAGTGAATCGGCCCGGGTCAGCCAGGTTCAGGACTCGGTTGAGTCGTCGGCGCCTCCACTGACGAATGCGGGTTGGGGGGAGATTGGTGTCGAGACTCCCTTCGACGGCGATCGCATCCAAGCCTTGCTACCGGGGTATCAGGTGGAAACGGGGCAGATCTCCCGTGAGGGGGAGTCCTACCCCACTCTTGACGTCTATCAGGGCGAGACACGGGTGGCGCAACTTGATCCCCTAGACCCGAATCGTCCTGAGGCGGGTATTCAACGCATCACCATCACCGATCGCACCATTACCGGCCCAGGCGGCGTCCGGGTGGGAATGACTTGGGCGGAAACCCCGAATTTGGATCAGTTGGACTGTTTCCCCGGTGAAGGACCGACGACGGGCTATTTACTTTGTACGCCGGCCAATGCTGAGCGGGTTCAATATATCTATCCTCAACTCGGCCGGGATGGCGATCGCGCTCCGGCCCCCTTGGAGCGATTAGTTTGGCTCAATTGGTAATCATCTTGGAGGGGACGAGATGCAGACGCATCCTCTCACTTCTGGTGGACACAATCGCTTGAGGTGAGTTCTCCGAGTCAGGGTTGGGATGGGTTCTCCCTCTGGCCTCTTGCCTAATTGCGATAGCCTAGAGAAGATAGTGATTTTAGGAGTTTTGATTATGGAATCGACCCCTCTGACGGATATAGATTTGCTCAATTGCGCTCAGGCTAATGCTAAGGAAGGCCTAGAAGCCGCAACCCAACACTGTGGCTATGGTTCGGATTCTGAGCGTTTTATGGCGGCATTACAAGAAGCTGCTCAGAATAAGGGAATTACTCTGGAAAAATTCAGTGATCTCCTCAATTTTGACGATTTGCGACCTTCTCCGGGGGAAGCGATCGCCCCGGAGAGTCCCGGAGAACTTTAAGATGATTACCGCCGGGGATCTTAAGCCGAGCGATCTCCTTAAAATCCCCGGCATAAGCCAAGTTCCCCCCTAAGGTAGATGCGTGATCCGGGGAAATTGAGCTTTAATAAACATAGCGAGATCTACTAATCCCCGTTAAAATAGGGGTATGTTAACAAACACATGATTCACGGGGCGATCGCCACCCGGCGTCGCCAAAATTTTTGAGAGAATCTGATCTAACGCCGTTCCCCTATAAATCCGCTAGATAATAACAATGACGATTGCAATGACTTCTACTCCGAATGTGGCTACTCTTAAAGAGACCCCCATTCTCTGCTATTACACCAATCGAACGGGAAAAGTTCAGGTTGTCCGCATTTCTAACATCCCCAATTGGTATTTTGAGCGAGTTGTCTTTCCTGGACAACGATTAATTTTTGAAGCCTACGAACAAGGGCAACTTGAAGTCTATAGTAGTGCGATGGCTAGTGCCGTACTGGCGGACTCCATTGGTTGCGATCGCCTGCAAATCACTCCTCTCGAAGAACAGGCGTAAGTCGTTGAATTTCACCAATTAAAACAAAGCCTAGAACGGTTGTCAAGCACTGTTCTAGGCTTATTTAATGGAACTGATACCATTTTTGAAGTCAAATCTGATCCAGTGTGGTTCTCAAGTTCTAGTTTGACTCAATCCAATGTTTGGCCCGTTCAACAGCCTTGAGCCAGATTTTATACTGTTCTTGCACCTGGGGCGCATTCTCACTGGGTTCAAACACCCGATCAATTTGTCGTCGTCCGATCAGGCGTTCATAACTATCATAAAAGCCACTCACCAATCCAGCACCAAACGCCGCACCTTGAGCCGTTGCATCGAGAATTTTGGGCCGTTCCACAGGAATCCCCAGTAAATCCGCCTGGAACTGCATCAAGAAGTCATTTTGCGAGGCGCCGCCATCGACTTTGAGCCGTGTGACGACATCCTCACAATCACGATTCATCGCATCGACGACTTCCTTAACTTGATAGGCGATCGCCTCCAATACCGCTCGCACCATATGCTCACCGCGTACCCCGCCGGTAATTCCCTGGAACGATCCCCGCGCATTCATATCCCAGTGAGGCGCTCCCAACCCACTCAAGGCTGGCACAAAATACACCCCATTGTTTCCCTGAGCTTGTCGGGCCAGATTTTCCGTTTCCGCCGCGCTGGCGATCAATTGCAAGCCATCTCGTAGCCATTGAATACAAGCTCCCGCCGTAAACATCGCTCCTTCCATAGCGTAATGAGAGCGATTTCCCTGACTCCAGGCGATCGTGGAGAGGAGTTGATTTTGCGATCGCGCCACCTCCGTCCCCGCCTGTGCAATCAGGAAACAGCCGGTTCCGTAAGTACATTTCAACAAACCGGGGCGATCGCAGCCATGAGCAAACAACGCCGCCTGCTGATCGCCAAAAATGGCCATAATCGGAATCTCATCGCCGAACAAATCCGTCGTCCCAAACTTTCCTAAACTGGGTTTAATCTCAGGCATCATATGAGGAGAAATGCCAAACAAATTCAGCAAATCCTCATCCCAATCCCCCCGTTCCAAGTTCATCAACATGGTCCGGCTTGCATTACTACTATCCGTCGCGTGAACTTGGCGATTCGTCAAATTCCACAACACCCAAGAATCAATCGTACCGGCAATAATGTTATCAAAATCGATTTGTGGACGACGTTCTCGCACCCAATCGAGGAGCCAAACTAATTTGGTTGCCGAAAAATAGGAATCGAGAACCAATCCCGTGCGTTCTTGAATCAAATCCGCTTTCCCTTGGCGACGGAGAGCATTACACAGAGGAGCCGTGCGACGATCCTGCCAAACAATGGCTTTATGAAGTGGCCGCCCCGTATTTTTATCCCAGAGTAAACAGGTTTCTCGCTGTACCGTTAACCCAATGGCTGCAATCTCTTTCGCCGTGACATTGGCATCATCTAAAACATCTTCAGCACAGCCGAGGGTATCTTGCCAAATTTCGGTAGCATCATGTTCCAACCAACCCGGTTCAGGATAGTACTGTTTCAATTCTTTATAGGATTGTCCAACCACTTCACCATCACGATCAAAGAGAATCGCCCGGTTTCCAGTCGTTCCTAAATCCAGGGCCAGAACGTATCGTTTATCGCTTGTCATAGTCAGTAAGTCTTAGGGAGGATGCAGCTTGATATTGTATCAACTGCCCCCTCCCTTGTGGCGTTAAATACAAGTTTAGCCACAATAATTATGATTTCTTTATCTTCAAGCAGACGTCAAGCAGACTTAACGGCGATAGACTTGGGTGGCTGTCGCTTGATCCGTGGGAACCACTAGCATTTCGCTAATGTTGACATGAAGCGGACGAGTGGCACAAAACCAAACGAGATCCGCAATATCCTCGCCGGTGAGGGGAGTTAAGCCACGATAGGTTTCACTGGCCCGCTGGCGATCGCCGTGGAAGCGAACGTCACTAAACTCGGTTTCGACTAAGCCGGGATCAATTTCACTGACGCGAATCGGCGTTCCCAACAAATCCTGTTTTAAGCCTTGAGTAATCGCTCGCACCGCCGCTTTGGAGGCACAATAGACATTACCCCGTGGATAGGCGTGACGGCCGGCGATGGACCCGATATTGAGGATATGTCCTCGCTGACGTTCAACCATACCGGGAACAATGGCCCGCGTCACATACAACAATCCCTTGACGTTAGCATCAATCATTTCCTCCCAGTCATCGAGATCGCCCTCTTGCAGTTTATCGAGGCCTCGACTCAGTCCGGCATTGTTAACGAGGATATCAACAGCTTGCCAATCTGCGGGAAGTTGTGTTAATTGACTTATCACGGCGTGGCGATCGCGGACATCTAAGCTGAGACAATGAACCGCCGTTCCCCAATGACGATGCAGATCGCTGGCCAAGGCCTTGAGGCGATCGCCGCGACGGGCTGCTACAATCAACCTGGCCCCGGCTTCAGCAAAGCGTTTGGCACAAGCGGTGCCAATCCCACTACTTGCCCCAGTGACGAGAACGATTTTATCCTTAACAGAATCCATAACCCTTCTAATCTAACGACGATGTAACGGCACTCGTCTCATCCTATCACTGCCCTTTGGTTTCCTCTGCCTATGGCTGTCCGTCACACCCTGCCACTGTCTGCAAGCGATTTGCACCTGTCTTATCTCGACTGGGGTGCAGCGACAGGAGAACCGATCCTATTACTGCATGGCCTAGCCGATCATGCCGGAGTTTGGCAACCGGTGGGCGAGGCGTTAGCTGCGGCCGGTTTCCGGGCGATCGCCCCCGACTTACGGGGCCATGGTGACAGCAGCAAACCCCCTCAAGGCTATGACTGTCAGACCATTATCAGCGATTTACAGGCACTTCTGAGGCACCTCGGCTATGAATCCGCCCATATCCTCGGTCATTCCTGGACTGGAAAAGTCGTCCCCATCTGGATGCGTCAGCATCCCCAGCAGTTCCGCAGTGCCATTCTCGTCGATCCTTTCTTTATCGGCAAAATTCCCAAATGGTCACGAGTGACCTTTCCCCTGCTCTACCGCGTGTTACCCTTCCTACAAGCCATGGGACCCTTTCCCTCCCATGACGCCGCCGTTACCCAAGCGAAAACCCTCAAACAATATCGCGGTTGGAGTGAACATCAACAACAGGTTTTTGAAGACAGCCTCGAACAAAAGGCCGATGGAACCTGGGGTAGTAAATTCACGACAGCGGCCCGAGATGGCATTTTTGAAGATGTCATGGTTGTCGATGGTTTAACTGAACCCCTGACGGTTCCAACCTTGTTGATTAAGCCTGAGGGGGGCCTGAATCGCACTCAATGGCAACTGAAACCCTATTATCGCTATCTTAAACATCTCCAAGTTTGTGACGTTCCCGGCAATCATTGGGCATTTTTAGTTGAACCCACTCCGTTTATTGAAACGTTGCTGAGGTTCTTAAAACAACAGCCATAGAACATCAACCATAAACTCTCAATACTATGGAATTTTCTCAATCTCGGCAGCGATTTTATCAAGAAATCAATCAGAATCCCATCGACTTAGGCAAAGCGGCCCTCTGTATTGCCTTAGAGGAGTATCCTGAGTTAGATATTGACCACTATAGCCAACGCTTAGACCACCATGCCGCTGAAGTCGCCAAAAATCTGCCCCAGGAACGCTATCCGTTGCGCGTCATCAATGCTTTAAATGAGTATTTATTTGAAACTCTCAAGTTTCGCGGCAATACCGATAATTACTACGACCCGAAAAATAGCTTTCTCAATGATGTATTAGAGCGTCGGGTTGGCATTCCGATTAGTTTGTCGGTGGTCTATTTAGAACTCGCCAAACGACTGGACTTTCCGATGGTGGGTATTGGAATGCCGGGCCATTTTCTGATTCGCCCTGATTTTGAGGATGCCGGTATTTTTGTCGATGCCTTCAATGCTGGAGAAATCTTATTTCCTGCTGATTGTGAACGACGACTGAGCGAAATTTATGGTAAGCCAGTGATGCTTCAGCCCGAGTTTCTCGAACCCGTCACCTCTCGGGATATCTTGGTACGGATGTTGATGAACCTGAAGGCGGTCTATATTTCTCAGCAAGAGATGAGTCAGGCACTCGCCGCCATTGAACGGATTTTGTTGTTAGCCCCTAATGCGGTGTTAGAGTTACGCGATCGCGGTTTAATTTACTACCAATCCGGTCGTGCGATCGCCGCCACGCAAGACCTAGAACGCTATTTATCCCTCCGTCCAGATGCCCCAGATGCCTCCACGATTCAACGCATTTTAGAACGATTGAGATAATTAAAGATCCAGAGTGTGAAGTTGACAATGAGTGATTTTTGTGATAGCTTCATGTCGTCTTGAAAGTAGTTTTGTAACCCCGAGTTAAACAGGCAACCAAAAGCATAGACATTTTGCCAAAAGAAGGCAACCCCAGGAGTAAGCCCTAAGATATCTCTCCCCTCCACCGGAGAGGTTAAGGGTGAGTTATACCGATTGCCCTCTTCCCCCCTGTTCCCTGTTCCCTGTTCCCTGTTCCCTGTTCCCTGTTCCCTGT
>SIHH01000224.1 GCA_004299065.1 Phormidium sp. SL48-SHIP
CATTTTGACAGCCTGAAGCAAATCGGGAACGACCTCTGGCGGCCATTCTCCCTCACAGCGTCGCCCATGATTGAGAATTAGACGAATACGATAATTGCCCGGATAGCCATCAGCCTCCATCCAGAGGCGATCGCTTTCCACCTCACAAGTAATGCGTTCTTCATCCATCAACTCCGGGCTAATGGCCACAATCGTCTCACTCAACTGTTGCAACAGACGGCGAAAATCCTCAAACTCCGCCTCAGTTAACTCAAAGGCGAAATTATCCCCCCCGAGTAACCCCACATAGGACCCAGCTTCAGGATGATAGCCCAGCCGCCAGCCCGGCCCCTGTTTGAGAATCTTAGCCATCGCGGCGGGGATTAAAGGTTTCGAGCGATCGCAGTTTCTCGTAGAGTTCCCGTTCCTCAGGGCTAATCTCTCGGGGAGTGACAATTTGCACCTCCACCAACTGATCCCCTCGCCGGCCATCTCGCGTCAAATAGCCTTTCCCGGCTAAACGTAATCGCTGTCCCGACTTCACCCCATTAGGAAGTCCCACTTTCACCAAACCATCGAGGGTTTTCACCTCCACCTTTGCCGCCAACACCGCCTCAGAGGGCGTCACGGGAACCGTACAGACAATATCCGCCCCTTCGATGCGGAACAGGGGATGAGGGGCAACCGTGATTTTGAGATATAAATCCCCCCCTTGATTGCCCTGGCCCTTGAGGCGAATCCGTTGCCCCGTCACCATTCCAGGGGGCATTGTCACTTCGAGCGATCGCCCATCTTCGAGGCGAATCCGCTCCCGGCCACCCGTGTAGGCTTTCTCCAGGGGCAATGTCAGCCGCGCTTCGACATCCTGAGGGGCCGGACGCGAGACGGTGTAGGCGGTCTTCGTGGTGCGGGTGCGGAAGGCATCGGGGCCATCCACCCGTAGCCGAGTGCCTGGGGGCGGTTGCGGGGCGGTGCGGGCATTGGGACGACGATTGAGGAGATCATCGAGGAAACTATTAAAGTCCGCATATTGCTCAAAACGAGCATCCGCCGGGGCGGTACTGCGAGGATTGCGGGCCACCGGTCGCCGCTTGGCTTTCTTCTGATTGAGGAAGCGGCTGAACTGGTCGTATTGAGTGCGTTTGGCTGAATCGGATAGCACATTGTAGGCTTCCCCGATATCCTTAAACCGTTCCTCAGCCGACTTATCCCCCGGATTCATATCGGGGTGGTACTTCCGGGCCAGCCGCCGGTAGGAGCGTTTAATTTCCTCAGTTGAAGCGTCTCGGGGAACTCCCAATATCTTGTAGTAATCGCGGAAGTTTTGCATTAGGGGAGAAGAAGGCAAAAGGCAAGAGGCAAAAGGCAAGAGGCAAGAGGGAGGAAGACGTAGGGGCAACCATAACGGATTGCCCCGCCTTGCCTCGGATTGGCTTAGAACCAATCATCGTCGTCGCCCCAATCTTCATCATAGGCATTGGTGCGCGACATGCGGGAGATGCGATCGGGTGGGGGGCTGCGACGGGTGGGGCGGCGTTCCTCAAAGCCGTAGTTGGGATCTTCATCGCCGACGATGGTGCGCCGGATATTGTCGAAAAATCCATCTCCTTTGGCTTCTAAAGAGTATTCCGAGACTTCCCGTGTCAGTTCGTAGAGGGCATCCTGTAAACTGGCTGAGGCTAAGTCTAAGCCTCGTTCATCGTTGCGGGCGAGGCTATCGCGCAGTTCTCGCACCAGGGCTTCGACGCGGCGGCGTGTGCCTTGGGCAAAGGATAGCCCAAAATCTAGGGCCACGGAACGTAACTCTCGTTCGGCGCGGGCGGCCAGGGCTTCGGCGCGGTTGCGGCGATCGACTTTCTCCCGACGGAGGCGATCGGTTTCGGCGAATTTGTCGGCCTGACGGATGGCGTTTTGGATTTCGGCTTCGTTGAGCGTCGAGGCCCCTTGGACGGTGATACTCTGTTCTCGGCCGGTGGCGCGATCGAGGGCGCTGACTTGTAAGATGCCGTTGGCGTCAATGTCGAAGGCGACCTGGATTTGAGGAACCCCTCGCGGGGCTGGGGGAATGCCGCTTAACTTAAAGCGGCCGAGGGATTTATTGTCGGCCGCCATCTCCCGTTCCCCTTGGGTGATATGAATTTCGACTTGACTTTGGTTATTTTCTGAGGTTGAGAAGATATCCGATCGCCGCACGGGAATGGTCGTGTTGCGAGGAATCAGTTTTTTCATGACCCCGCCGATGGTTTCTAAGCCCACGGAGAGGGGGGTAACATCCAACAATAAGACATCGGCAATTTCCCCATCGAGGATTCCGGCCTGAATGGCCCCGCCGATGGCTACGACTTCATCGGGGTTGACGTTCTGATTGGGTTCCTTGCGAATGAGATTGCGCACCAAATCTTCCACCATAGGCATTCGCGTAGAACCGCCTACCAGGACAATTTCATCGATTTGTCGGGGATGCAGCCCGGCATCAATCACCGCCTGTTTTACCGGTAGCCGCAGACGACGCAGTAAGTCACCACAGAGGCCTTCAAATTGACCGCGCGTGAGACGGGTTTCGATATGTTTGGGTCCGTCTTCTGTGGCGGTGATGAAGGGGAGGTTAATGTCGGTGACGCCTACGCCACTGAGTTCGATTTTGGCTTTCTCGGCGGCTTCGGTGAGGCGTTGTAGGGCTTGGCGATCGCGCCGCAGGTCAATTTTTTCGGTTTCTAGGAACTGTTCGGCCAGGTAATCGACAATTTTTTTGTCAAAGTCATTCCCCCCGAGTTGGGTATCGCCGCTGGTGGATTTAACTTCAAACACGCCATCGCCGACTTCCAACACCGAGACATCAAAGGTTCCTCCCCCTAAGTCAAACACCAAAATGGTCTGACTGTCAGCGCGATCTAAGCCATAAGCCAGAGAGGCGGCGGTGGGTTCGTTGAGAATCCGTTTCACCTCCAACCCGGCAATCCGCCCAGCATCCCTTGTGGCTTGGCGTTGGGCATCGTTGAAATAGGCGGGAACGGTAATGACGGCCCCGGTCACTTCTTCCCCGAGATAGCGTTGGGCATCATCAGCCAGTTTCCGCAGAATCATGGCCGAGAGTTCTTCGGGGGCGAAATCTCGTCTCATGCGGGGACAGGCAATTTTGACGTTGCCAAAGTCATCGCGGCGAATGGTATAGGGAACCCGCTTCGAGACTGGGTCTAATTCGGTGTATTTGCGCCCCACAAAGCGTTTAATGGCATAAAAGGTATTTTGCGGGTTAAGGACGGTCTGACGACGTGCTAGCTGCCCCACAAGCCGTTCTCCGTCTTTGCTGAACCCCACGACTGAAGGGGTCGTCCGCATTCCTTCTGCATTGGCAATAACGACGGGTTTGCCGCCTTCCATTACAGCAACAACTGAGTTTGTGGTGCCTAGGTCAATGCCGACGACTCTTGCCATGATGCTTTTGCTATCTCCTCGTCGATTCTCACGTCTAGTTTAGGGCGGGGCTGATTGTACCCCGACGGTTTTCATATTTTATCGCGGCGCGGACAGGCTCTGGCGCTGCGATGGGTCAAAATCTTGGGGGAAACCGTTAGGATGGGAGCATCCGAGGATACTCCATTGATGTTCTATGGTACAAGTTCCCCTGTCCCCGGCTCCCCCCGAACCGATGACCCAGAATCAGGTATCATCAGGGGGGATTCCCTGATTCACATGGCCGGATTCAAAGATCATTTATGGTGCAAGAGTCTCAAGATAGACAATTTCAGGATGTGCAGTCCACATCACCTGCGACGGTTTCTCCTGCTGCTGAACCTCTAGGTGAGGTGCAACAGGTGGTGCGACAGGTGGCCCAGGGCTGTCAGGGGAATCCCGAAGCGTTGCTCGATCTCTTGCGGTTACTCGAAGCCCTCCATCGCGAGATTTGTGAACAAGAGTTTCGCCCCGCGCTGCCGGATACTCGTCGGGCGTTATACTCGTTTCTGCGGGAAATTGAGGCCCAGGGGGGCTGGCCCTATATCCCTCGAATGCGGTTGAAAACTCTGTTGGCTCATCTTGAGGCCCAGGCTTCGGAGTTGTCGGAAACGACGCTAGATTAAGGGCTGGGTTAGGCTTCGGGAAGATCGGCTAAGACGAGATGGGTGACGGTTCGGGCTTTTTCGTCGAGTCGTTCCCAGTCGACGTCTCCTTCGTCGATGAGGCTGGTGTCGATGTCGACTTCGCAGGCCTGTTCGGGGCTGGGGGTGGGAACATAATCTCGGAAACAGACGCGGTAGCAAAGTTCCCAGATGTCGAGGGTTTTCTGGCGATCGCCCAACTCTAACAGGAGCTGATAGCCGGGAACCGGAATCTGGGTTTCTTGGTAAGTGGCTTTCCAGGAGGTTTGTTCGAGACGTTTGCGGATGTTATCGACGATGCGAATGAGTGCGGGTTGCATCAGCAGTTGTGCCTGTTGCCAGGCGAGTTCGCTTTTGAATTTCGGTTTCATGGTTATCTTGTGGCCCCTGAGAGGGCGCGATCGCCTTAGGGCAGATTTTACCGCAACCGCCCAGAGAGATGCGCGATCGCCGCTCTCTGGGGAGTATCCTGGCTAGGAAGGAAATGGCCGCCCCGAGTCGTGCGACTTAATGGGCAGAACCATTGCCATGATAGTTTTCCGAGTCGTAAAAGCCGTTACGAGTCCCGAAAAACAGACACAACACCACGAAAACCGGGGTGAGTGCGAGTAGGGCGGTTTTGATATCCATACAATTTCTCCTGGGTAACTAATCTCGATTGCCAAATTTACTGTATCTTGTCTGGGAAATTCTGGGGGCTTGGCTCCATCCCCTAGGCGCGATCGCACCCCAATGGGGTAAACTGATAGCGAGCCAACACACTCAGCACTAGGACTTTAGGAATGATTTCGCTGACCCCAGAACTGCTTGCCCTCGCCTTGTATCTCGGTTTAGCCGGAACCTATCTACTCGTGGTTCCCCTGGGAATCTATTTTTATCTCCAGAACCGCTGGTATGTGGCCGGTTCCATTGAGCGGTTTATCATGTACTTCTTGGTCTTCATGTTCTTCCCCGGCATGATTATCTGGGGGCTGTTCCTCAACTTCCGCCCTCAAAAGCGTGAACTTAATCTCTAACGCCTCCGGTTACGCCTTTCCCCTCACGCTGAATCAAGCTAGACAATCTAACGGTCACTATGCGACGAATTGATGCACTTGCGATCGGGTTTGGTGTCTTTATCGCTGGAGGTGCCGCCTATCTAGTTCTACAACAGGTGGGGCTAGATGCGGCGTCGGCGGGAATCTGGAGTCAAGTGCTTCTCATTTCGGGGCTAATTGGCTGGGTGGCGACCTATTTATTTCGTTTCGCCACTAGCAATATGACCTATCATCAGCAACTTCGGGACTATACCCAGTCGGTGATTGAGAAACGCTGGGAAACGATGAGTTCTGAAGAACGCGATCGCCTCCTGGCGAGTCTCGATGAGTTAGAGTCATCCCCAGAGTCATCCCCTCCAGAGTCATCCCCAGAGTCATCCTCCCCCAAATCCTCTTCCCATCCTTCTGAATAATTCCATGAAATCGGTTTCTGAGTCGTTTGCGCACCTACGTCAAACGGGGCAATGTGCCTTAATTCCCTTCATTACTGCCGGAGATCCGGATTTAAAAACAACGGCTGAGGCCCTACGAGTCCTCGATCGCAGTGGTGCGGATATCATTGAATTGGGGGTTCCCTATTCAGATCCCCTCGCGGATGGCCCCGCCATTCAAGCCGCCGCCACACGGGCCTTGAAACAGGGAGTCCGACTCGACGATGTTTTGGATATTGTGCGGACAGTTGGCCCTGAAATTTCCGCCCCAATTGTTCTATTTACCTATTACAACCCGATTCTGCATCGGGGTATCGAAGCCTTCCTCAAATCCATTGCTGAGGCGGGAGTGAAGGGGTTGGTGGTTCCCGATTTACCCCTAGAAGAGTCCCAGTTTTTAATCGATTGTGCCGAGACGGTTGGGGTGGAAGTGGTGTTACTCATCGCCCCCACTAGCCCGAAAGAGCGGATTTTGGCGATCGCCGAAAAGTCCCAAGGCTTCATCTATCTCGTGAGTGTGACTGGGGTGACGGGAACCCGTACTCAAGTGAGCGATCGCGTGAAAGAGTTAATTCCCCAACTTCGGGCCATCACCGACAAACCCATTGGCGTCGGTTTTGGCATCTCGGAACCCGAACACGCCCGCCAAATGAAAGACTGGGGAGCAGATGCGGCGATTTGTGGCAGTGCTTTCGTGAAGCGTCTCAGTCAAGGCACAACGGCTGAAGGCTTAGCACAAGTAGAGCAGTTTTGTCAAGAGCTAAAGCAGGCGATTTCTTGAGGGAACAGGGAACAGGGAACAGGGAACCGGGATAACCCACCCCTAACCCCTCCCAGGAGGGGAATCTCTTGCCTCTTGCCTCTTGCCTCTTGCCTCTTGCCTCTTGCCTAAAGGTTGCCTCGTTGTAAAGTTCCAACAATAGCGGGTTTGCCGTAGAAACGGGTGAGATTGCCTTCAAGGATGAGGGGGATGGTGT
>SIHH01000225.1 GCA_004299065.1 Phormidium sp. SL48-SHIP
CTGTTCCCTGTTCCCTGTTCCGGTGTTCCCTGTTCCCTGTTCCCTGTTCCCTGTTCCCTGTTCCCTGTTCCCTGTTCCCTTCTTTTGCCTCTTGCCTTTTGCCTTAACCTATGAAACTTCTAATTGGTAACGATGACGGTATTCTCGCCCAAGGAGTACAAGCCTTGGCGAATGCCTTAGCCGAGGTGGGCCATGAGGTGACTGTGGTTTGCCCTGATCGCGAGCGATCGGCAACGGGCCATAGCTTGACGATGCACCAGCCGATTCGCGCCGAACGGGTTGACGATCGCTTTCACTCCAGTATTGCCGCCTGGGCCTGTTCTGGCACTCCCTCAGACTGTATTAAGTTGGCGTTGAGTGCTTTAGTCGACTCCCCCCCGGATTTCGTTTTGGCGGGGATTAACCACGGGGCGAATGTGGGAACTGATATTCTCTATTCGGGGACGGTTTCGGCGGCGTTGGAGGGCTATATTGAGGGTATTCCCAGTGTGGCGTTCAGTTTGGCGAGTTTTACCTCTCGGGATTTTGAGGCGTCGGTGGAGTTCGCCCTGCGTTTGCTGAAGCAGTTGGGTGAACATCGCCCCACGGAACCGATGTTGTTGAATGTGAATATCCCACCGGTAACGGGCGATCGCATTGCTGGGGTAACCCTGGCCCGGCAAGGGGTACGCCGCTATACGGATGTGTTTCAGAAACGGGTTGATCCGCGCGGCAAAACCTACTACTGGTTAGCTGGGGAAGTCTTGGAAGAGTTGGATGATGAACCCCATAAAGCCGATATTCCCATTGATGGCATTGCGATCGCTCAGAATTATATTACGATGACTCCGTTACAGTCGAAGTTAATCTGTCCCTCGAAGTTAGACGAAATGCGAGGATGGGATTGGCTGAAGGGGATTTAAAACGCCGATGTACAGATGTAAACGCCTCATTAAGTGCGAACAACCTAGAGCGATAACGTGTTGTTAACCGCCTATTCCGAAACCGTATCTCAGACGGTGGATGAGACGTTAACCACAACCTCCAGTCAAGTAACGGGGTTGGTGGGAGCGTCGATTATTTTGCTCTTGGTGGCCACGGCGGTTGCCCTGATTACTCGCCGTTTTCGTATTCCTTATGTGGTGGGATTGGTGTTAGGGGGACTGCTAATCACCAAACAAGCATTACCGGCAGAGATTGGCTTAAATCCCGATGTAATTCTCAATCTATTTTTGCCGATTCTCATTTTTGAGGCGGCAATTAATACGGATATTAGTCGTCTGCGAAGTACGATTAAGCCGATTCTCTTGTTGGCTGGGCCAGGGGTGGTTTTAGCGGCGGCTATTACGACGGTATTTTTGCGTTTTGGCTTAGGGGTTGTCTGGATTACGGCGTCGGCGATCGGGGTGATTTTAACGATTACGGATACCGTGTCGGTGATTGGAGCCTTTAAAACTGTTAAAGTTCCGGGACGGCTGATTACAATTGTTGAGGGTGAGAGTCTGTTTAATGATGGGATTGCTCTAGTTTTGTTGACGATGATTAGTACGATTCATCGTCAAGGTTCCTTTACGGTTGGTGAAGGGGTTGAACAGTTATTTATTGCTTTGGTTGGAGGGACAATTTTAGGGTTAGGATTAGGATATCTCTGTGTTGGACTCCTCAAGCAATTGAATGATGCGTTAAGTGATACCCTGTTGACGGTTGCAGTGTCGTTGGGAACCTTTCAGATTGGGCAAGTTTTGGGGGTTTCTAGTGCGATCGCCGTGGTGATTGCGGGCTTAGTGATTGGTAATTCAGGATTTAATAAAATTTCTGCATCGATTAAAGTCACATTACTCAATTTTTGGGAATATGCAGGCTTTGGTGTGAACACGTTTATCTTTTTATTGGTGGGTGTAGAAGTCGAATCAAGTGTGCTGTGGGTGACTTTACCAAGCGCCATGTTGGCGATTTTAGGCTATCAAATTGGTCGCATTTTCTCGATTTATCCTCTCCTGTATTTGCTGCGCTTTTTTGATAGACCATTACCTCTGAAATGGCAACATGTGTTGATATTTGGCAACGTTAAAGGGTCACTATCGATGGCACTTGCCCTCAGTTTACCGTTTACATTGCCGGGGCGAGAAGATGTCATCACGCTGATTTTTAGTACGGTGTTAGTGTCCTTGATTGGGCAAGGGTTAAGTTTACCCTGGCTGGTGAAACAACTCAATCTTAATCAACCCTCTCCCCATAAAGAGAAAATTGAAAATTTACAACTGACGTTAATCGCCTCCAAAGCTGCCCAGCAAGAACTCAATAGTTTATTTGAGTCGGGGAGTTTACCCAAATCTTTGTATGAAGAACTTTTTGCGAATTACCAGGCGAGAATTGCCACGGCTGAACGAGAATTGCGTCATCTTTATAATCAACGCATGACTCATGAGGATGAACCTCTCGAACCTGGGGGCTATTTAGATGGCTTACGTCGCCGTCTCTATCTGGCGGAAAAGGGGGCGATTAACGATGCTGTTCGCAAGGGGTTACTCTCGAATGAATTAGCAAGTCGCTATATCGATACCCTTAACCAAAAACTGATGTCTCTGCAAGATGATTAAGGGATTTAAGACGGAATCGGGTTTTCAACACTCCGCTTCACCCCTCCACCCCTCGTGTCATGGCTCTAGCCGTGACACGCACTCTGGGCGGCTCTGCCGCCTGTACTCGGGAGGCAGAGCCTCCCCAAGAGCATGACTTGGCTCCAGCCAAGTCACGAGGAAGTCTCTAGTGAGGGGATTCTGTATAAGGTTCCCTCAGGAACATAAGCCGAGAAAATTAATCACATCTCGGACTAAATCCGGTTTCGTTACCGCTAAAATGTTGGCCCCACTTTCGAGGATAGTACTGCCGTTGGGGATAATCAAATCTTCATGAACATGGGCTTGATAGCCGATAATTAAGGTTCCTTCAGGAAATCGCTCGTCTTGGGCAATTTCGGCGACACTGCGACCGATGATATAACAGTCTTGGGGGAGTGAGAGTTTTAAGACTTCGACTTGCCCCTGTTCAAAGTGCATCATGGCATCGACTTGAGGATATTCGATCGCATTGATGATGCGGTTGATGGCCAGTTGGGTGGTACTAATGATATGGGTGGCCCCGGCCAGTTGGTAGGGTTCGGCAAAGTCGCGATCGCTCATGCGTACGATAATCTGAGGTACGCCATAATGTTTAGATAGGGTGACGAATGCCAGGTTTAGGGCATCTTCTCGCAAGGCCCCAATCACGGCATCGGCTTTACGAACCCCGGCTTCAATCAGGGTTGTGGTATTGACGGCACTCCCTTCAAAAGCCATGACGCCAATCTTTTCACGGGCATATTGACAAGCCATCGGATCGGGGTCAACAATGGCGATGGTATGACCAATGTTCAATAAGGTATTGGCCAGGGCTAACCCGGTCATCCCGGCCCCGCCGATGAGAATATACATGAGAGTGAATGGGCTGAACGCCTCAACTTAGGGGTTGACAAAATTGTTTTTTTATGGTAATTGAAATTTTATGGTAATGGAAATTAGCCGCTCTGATCGAGCCATCGCTGTAAGATGATGGCGGCGGCTTTGCGATCGATGGCCCCTTTGTCTTGAGAGGGATGTTTGCCTGAGGTGCGGATGAACTCCTCGGCTTCGATGGAACTGAGACGTTCATCGACAAACTCGATGGGAAGCCCTAATGCTGAACCGATGCGGTGGGCGAGTTTCTCTAGGCGTTGGGCTTGTTTGCCCATGGTTCCGTCGTCAAGGCGATAGGGCATTCCGATGACTAAAACCGTGGCCTGACGTTCGTTGACGAGGTGACGCAAGGCCTCGATGTCTTGGGCAAAACTGCTGCGTTTGATGGTGGTGAGTTCTGTCGCCAGTAAGCCTAAGCCGTCGCAACCGGCGACTCCGATGCGACGGCGACCTAAGTCGAGGCCGAGGGCAGCAACTCGGGGCTTCATGGGCGATCGCCATTACCATTCTGGGGCTGGCTTCCTGGCTGATCCTGGGGGCGATTTTCTGAATGGCCATTTTGGGAATGATGGTCATCTTTCACCGGCTGCGGGGATTGATGGGACCAAATCATACGGCCGGGAACGGGTTTGCGGGAAGGTTGCAGGCCGCCCAACACGTCGGACAGTTGCAATCCCTCTAGGCTGACTTGTTTGGTTTCCCGCAGTTTGTGCCAGACGGAACGGGACATCAGCAGAGTGTTCGCGATGGGTTCTGCACCGATGCTGGTGAGATATTCTTCTCGTTCGGGTTGATAGTCTGTTGAGGCGAGGCGTAGGGCTTGGGGGGGCAGTTGTTGGGTAATGCGGGCCATTTGGGCCAGCAGTTCTGGGTATAACCAGGTGTAGGCGGGATGAACTGTCAGTTGGGCTTCGTGGTGGCTGCTTCCGTCGCGGCTGAGGCGAATTTGGAAATAGCCGATCGCCGCTTTGCGTTGCGGTTCAAAGACATAGCCACTGACGACTTCGGTGCGGCCAAACCACTGTTTTATCCCTGAGAGGATGGATTCAAAAAGGCTGGTTTTGAAGTCGAGAATATGGCGATCGAACACCTGACGCACCAGAGGCGGCATGGAGACGGTGTCGAGTTGATAGAGGAGTTGGGCGTCGGAGTTGCTGACGGGGGTGAGGTTGGGCAAATCGGGTTCTCGTTCCCCGAGTTTGGCCAGAAGGTCCGGTTCAATGGTCCAATAGGTCATTTGGGCCAGGGGTTGAAAGCCGTTTTGGCGATAGAGGGCCATGGCGGCGTTATCGCTCACTTCGACTTCGACAATCCAGGTGCGGGCCTCCCAGATGGCTTCGAGACAATGACGCAGTAGAACCGTTCCTGTGTCTTGGCTACCGGCGGCGGGATCGGCGATCGCGCGATCGACGCGCCAGGTGGTGGAGGTGCGGTTGACGGGAGAGACTTGGATGGCCCCGAGGAGACGGCGATCGCATTGGGCGATATAGGCCCGCAACAGATTGCGGTAGGGGTTGGGGAAGAGGCTGAGGAGTTTTAGCAGGCCGTAATGCTGGCGGATGCGATCGAGATCTAGGGCCAAATCCAGTTCGTCGCTGGGGCTTTTGGCGGTGAAGGCATCGGCTTGCAGGAGGGATTCGATATTATCTAAGTCCCGATATTGAATGGGGCGAATATCAATTCTCGGGCTGACGGAGGTGGGGGGCGTTGGCGTCGATGTCATGGGAAAACCTAGGGGAAGGGGGCAAGGGGATGGGGGCAGGGGGAACCACTGCTACCATTTTAACGAAGATTCCCACCGCCCCCAAGGATTCAGGAGGTTCGGGGACGAATCAGAACCACGGGGGTTTGTTCGTCGGCGTTTCCGGCGGGGTTGCTACGGAGGGCGGTTTCGAGGAAACGAGGGGGTAAGTCAGGGGTGGCGGCGAGGACTTTGACGGCTTGTAAGTCGTTGACATCGACAATGGCTGCGGATAGGCCGGTTTCTTTTTGAATCCGCTCGACGACGGCTTGGGGGTTGTCGGGACCGAGGACGATAAATTGGTCGTAGGGGGGAAGGGTTCCGGTGACATCGTCAATGAGGCGGGCTTGTTCTCCGGCGAGGCGATAGAAGCCGCCCCGTTGCCCCAACAGACGCAGGCCAACGCCCCCGAGGAAGGCGAAAAACACCCGAGGGGTCCCCACTTGATCGATGAGGGTTTGCAAGCCGCAGGCGGTGGCCAGGCTGGAGGTGGGGAGGAACCAGTAACAGAGTCGCCGGGCTAGCCAGCCGGGTTTGACGGTGATCGGATCTCGCAGTCGCCCTTGGATGATGGCGAGGGGGGTTTCGCCGATGGTGACGATATCGCCGCTTTGGGCGTGGGGCATGACGTAGCGACGAATCACGTCAACGGGATCGTCGAGATGGGTGAGGAGATGGGTTTTGACGGGAAACACCTCGGCGTTGTCTTTGGTGAGCCAGTTGGCGGGTGCGTCGGCGTCGGGGTATTGCAGGGGGAAGACGATATGTCCGGTTTTGGGGATGCGTCCGCCGGGGCCGTAGGTGAGATAGTTGAGTCGTAGCCAGAGGGTTTGCAGGCGATCGAGGTTGGGGCCGGTTAGGCGCAGGTTGAGTTTAATGTGGGTACTGTGGCGGGCTTTGATGATGTAGGGGAACCAGTAGCCATCGGGGCGGGCGGCGGCATCTTCGTGGGCGGGGATGACTTCAATCTGGCAAGAGATGTCGGAGACGGAGGCTTTGGAGAGGAGGGTCGCGTTGGCGTTGACATCGGGAACCATGATTTCGAGTCCCTCGGTGGCGTTGAAGAGTTCCACGTCGCCTTGGATGTGCAGGCGATCGCCCTCGTGTTGGGTGATGGCCCAGGTTCCGGGGCGAAATTCGAGTTGGTTGCCCGGTTTCCGTCGGTAGTTGAGGTCCAGGGCGATCGCCCCGAGAACCACCACCAGGACGATGATGCCAATCACAATGCCGAGAGTTACGTCGATCGCCACGATTCCTGTCTTGCCTCTACAATCC
>SIHH01000014.1:0-1889 GCA_004299065.1 Phormidium sp. SL48-SHIP
AGTAGGGAGGTTCTCCCCTTCTGGGAGGGGTTAGGGGTGGGTTCTTCCTCAGAATGGGTCGCCTTCTTCCACCTGTTGATTCCTTCGTGGGTTTGCTGAATTAACCCGGACAGGAGTGTGGGTCGCGTCTAGTTTATTAACGCTGGGGAGACGGTATTTTAGGCACAAGGGCTGGGATGCCTGGAAATTGGCGGTTTCGGTCTGGGCTGGGTTGGGGTTACGGGGAGGTTTCCAACAGCCGGGAGGGGGTCAGGAGTAGGATGACTGCTACCAGGAAGGGAGGTAACGCCGTTAAGGCTAAGACGGGTCCGTAACTGCCGAAATGGTCTAACCCTAGGGCGAAGGAGACGGGTCCGGTGGCGGTGCCGATGACGGCGAGGGTGGTGGCAAAGCCGGTGATACTGCCGAGGTGAGAGCGTCCAAAGTAGTAGGCATAAACTCCCGCCTTTAAGACTCCGTTCATGCCCTCCATTAAGCCCAATAGCCCGCCGTAGAGTAGCATTCCTTCGGCGGTGGTGACGCGCACGGCGAGGAATAAGGCACTACAGAGTAGCAGCAACATGGTGGCCATGAGAAATCGCGGCGAGATGCGGTCGAGTAATAGGCCGGCGACTAGGTTCGACAGGGCCGTAATCACCCCGAAGGGAACAAACACCATGGCCGCCACGGACCGCTCAATCCCTGAACTGGCCATAATCGAGTAGTGGTGGAAGATTAAGCCGGTTCCCAACATGGCGATGCAGATACTCCCGGCGGTGAAAATCCAAAAGGTGAAGGTCCGACGGGCGGCGGGGAGGGTATAGTTGACTTCGCTGAGGGGCGTTGTTTGGGAGGCTTTGAGAGGGCCGTCGGGTTGTAGGCCGTAGCGTTCGGGTTGGTCGCGGTAGAGGAGCGCTCCTAGGGGTAGGATGGTGAGGGCGACGATTCCTCCTAAGCTGGCGTAGGCCAGTCGCCAGCCGAGTTGATTGATGAGGCGTTCGATGATGAGGGGAAATACGCCAATTCCGAGGGCAAAGCCAATTCCTGAGAGGCTGAGGGCGAAGCCTCGGCGACGGACGAACCACAGGTTGATGACGTTGAGGCTAACGAGGGCTAAGGCCCCTTGTCCTAAACTGCGGATGGCGATGAAGCCGAAGGCTAACATGATGATGTTGGCCACTAGCCCCATGTAAACGCAGGCTAGGGCGAAAAGACTGGCGATGATGATGACGGCTTTGCGGGGGCCGGAACGGTCGATGAAGCGTCCGACTCCGGGCAGAAAAAAGGAACCGCTGACGGTTCCGAGGAGGTAAAGGAAGGAGACGAGCGATCGCGATAGGTCGAGATCGAGGATAATTTTGTCGAGAAATACGGATACGCCGACGGTTTGACCGGGAATGGTCATCAGCATCCCCAAACTTCCGGCGAGGAGAATTAGCCAACCGTAGTAGATGGGGGAGGCGGCGATGAGGCGACTGTGTTGGACAGTCGGTTCAACGGGTGGGTTGGAGGGGTTCTCGGACAAGGGACTCTGATAATTCTATGCGGCAACCATCAGGTTTGATAGTACCGTGAATTGGCGGGAGGCTTCTCGTTGGATTTTTCCCCGTTCGACTGCGGACTGGAGACGTTGTAATGCGTCTATGTCTGTGGGGCCATAGGCGCGGTGGGTTAGGACTTGGTAGATGAGTCCTTCTGACGCGACGCTTAAGCACCCTGTTTCAAATGCGGATTCAACTAATGTAGATATCATGTGTGTTGACCCTGATTACACCCTTAATGGCTCTAGTATGCCACTTTAAAACAGTGGCACAGTTGATGTTTGTCTGGGTTGGCTGTGATGGGGATCACTGACAGGGGGGTTTTGAGTGGCGGGTGGGGCCGGATGGGGCGAGAAAGTGGGCGAGAAA
>SIHH01000014.1:1989-16276 GCA_004299065.1 Phormidium sp. SL48-SHIP
GGTGGGGTGGGGCGAGAAAGTGGGCGAGAAACCGGGTTTTTTGGAAAAACTCGGTTTCTGAGTGATGGTGGGGTGGGGGGGTTAGCCGTTTTTGACGATCGCCCCGAAGTCGGCTAAGACACGGGCGTGGTTGCGTAATAACCCTAGGAGGTTGAGACGGTTGGCTTTCACGGCTTCATCGTCGGCCATCACTAACACACTATTCTCTCCGTCAAAGAACTCCCGCACGGTGGGCGCAATCTCCACTAACCCCTCAATCAGTTGGCTATAATTACGCTCCTGTTGGGCGGCTTCGGTGCGCGGTAATAGCCCCAGTAAGGCATCATAAAATCCCTGTTCGGCGGGGGATTCAAATAACTCGGGCTTTACGACATCTTTGGGGTTCAATTCTTGGGTGGATAAGTCCCCTTTTTTGGCTAAGCGGGCGGAACGATTGACGATTTCATAAATCACATCTAGGGTTCCGTCTTGACGGATTTGTTGTAGAAATTCGGCGCGATCGCGGGTATCTAAAACATCCGCTAAGGCCCGTTCTGCATAATCCGCGTCATCTTCTCCTAATACTCCATTGACGAGGTCATAATCAATGCCTCGATCATCTTGTAATAGGGTTTGTAACCGTTGCAGGAAGAAGGTTTGCAGTTGTGTCAGTAACTCCGGGGAGGCTTGGGGATGGGCGGTTTTGAAGGTTTCAACGCCTTGCTGCAAGAATTGATTGAGATTCAACTCTAAATCCGCCGCCCAGATGATATTCACCACTGCATTAGCAGCGCGACGGAGGGCGAAGGGATCCGAGGATCCACTGGGTAATAAGCCTAAGCCAAAAATACTGACTAGGGTATCGAGGCGATCGCTCAATCCGACAAGTTGCCCGGTTAAGGTCTGGGGTAAACTATCCTCCGCCCCCCGAGGTAAGTAATGCTCAAAAATTGCTCGACAAACGGCTTCATCTTCCCCACTGACGCGGGCGTATTTCTCACCCATGACCCCTTGTAGTTCCGGGAACTCATAGACCATTTGACTGACTAAGTCGGCTTTGCAGAGATAGCAAGCCCGCTCAATCTTAGCCTGTTCTGACTCACTTAAGTTTAGGGCTTGACTGAGTTGATTGGCGACAGCGGTGAAGCGATCTACTTTATCTTTGACGGTTCCTAAATCTTCTTGGAAGGTGATACTTTCCAACTGAGGAACGAGGGTTTCTAGGGGCTGCTCACAATCGGCTTTATAGAAAAACTCTCCATCAGCCAGTCGCGCCCGAATGACCCGTTCATTTCCGGCGGCGATGAGGTCAGATTTTGCCGGGTCGCCGTTAGAAATGGTGATAAAATACGGTAGAAGTTCCTGAGGGTTTTCGGCGTTGAGAACGGGGAAGTAGCGTTGGTGAGAGACCATGACTGTGGTGATGACTTCCGGGGGCAAAATTAGGAAGTCGTCGTCAAATTTGCCCAGGACGGCGGTGGGATATTCCACCAATTGCACCACTTCGGCGAGTAGGTCTTCGGGGATATCAGCGGTTCCCCCCACTTGGGCGGCGCAGCGATGAATCCCCTCGACGATGGTTTCGCGACGGCGTTGGGGGTTCACTTCGATCGCCGCTTGACGCAAGTTCTCTAGGTAGTCGCTGGCGTTGTTAATGGAGACGGGATCGGGATGGAGAACGCGGTGGCCGGCGGAGTGGCGATCGCTCGTGACAACATCGGAACCACTGGTAATGGTCAGGGGCAAAACTGTATCATCAAGTAAGGCCACCAGCCAACGAATGGGACGGGGAAACCGCACGTCGCCGTCGCCCCAACGCATAAACCGTTTTCCTTCGAGTTTGAAGATCCATTGGGGGATCAGTTCCGTGAGAATGTCGGCTGTGGGCCGGCCAGGAATCTGTTTGCGGACAAAGACAAATTCTCCTTTCTCTGTATCCCGGATTTCTAAGTCCTCTAGGGATACCTCTTGTTTGCGGGCGAATCCCTCGGCGGCTTTGGTGGGTTGTCCATCCTTGTAGGCGGCGCGGACTGGAGGCCCCTTGATGTCTTCGCTGCGATCGGGTTGTTGACCCGGGAGGTTATGCAGCAAAACCGCGAGACGGCGCGGGGTTCCGTAGATCTCCACCGCCGCCGGTTCGATGAAGGCCTCGGTGAGGGAGGGGGGGATGCGATCGCGCCATTGGGCGATCGCCCCTTCGACAAAACTGGCGGGGAGTTCTTCGGTACCGACTTCGAGGAGAAAGGTAGGCATTGTCAGTGAAGTGTTAATCGTTAATTGTTAAGAGTTCGCCGTGGACAAGTTTACCCTGATGAGGGGGATGTCTTCTAGGGATAGGCTTAAACGTCTGTTTCAAATTGACAAATTTCGGGTTCAACGGGACAGGTGGACGGGTTCACGGGGTTATCCACTAAAATCACCCTCACCAGCGTCGTCATGTTGGCTAAGGGAGAAATGTCTAAAATGTCATTGTCTTCAAAGTCGGCCCAGTTCAGGCTGGTGAGTTGGGGAAGCGTCCCAATATCTCGGATTTTGTTATCACGAATATACAATTCTGTCAAGGCATTTAGACTCGATAATGGCTCGATATTGATAATCTGATTGCCACTTAAATACAATTCATTTAAACCCGTCATCTGTTGCAAGCCATTTAGGTCAGCAATGGCATTATTGTCGAGATGTAATTCATACATTTGGTTGAGGGGAAGCAGGGGTGAAATATCCTCGATTTGGTTATTATTCAGAGACAGGGTTTGTAATTCAACCAGAGAACTGAGGGCGGAAATATCCTCAATTTCGTTATCGTTGAGAAACAAAAATTGTAATTCAACCAAAGAATTGAGAGCAGAAATATCCTCAATTTCGTTATCATTGAGAAACAAAACTTGCAAATTTACCAAAGAATTGAGGGCAGAAATATCCTCAATTTGATTGCGATCAAGATTAAGTTTACGCAAGTTCACCAGCGAGGCGAGGGGTGAGAGATCTTCAACCTCGTTGAGACTCAGTAAAACCTCTTCTAATTGCGTCAGATGACGTAGGGGAGAAATATCGGTAATCTCGTTGACACTCAAATCAAGACGAGTTAGATGAGTTAGAGAGGCCAGAGGCCGTAAATCGCTGAGAGATTGGGCGCTAAGATTGAGATCATCAATTTGATTGAGGTTCTGTTGCGCCTCCAGACAATTCTGGCTGTCAGCGTGACGTAACATGGCCTCAATGGTACGCTGACTCGATTCTGGCAGGCGATCGCGTTCGAGACACCAATCCCCAAACTCCCGCAACGGTTGTTCCTCTTGGCTGATAGATGAAGGGGTTTTCTTGCGTTGCCAAAGTTGCCAATCTCTCGATTGGGGTGAGGATTGGGGCGAGGATTGGGCCGAAACATCTACGGCCAGATATCCCCAACTGAGGAAGAGTGATGTGGCGAGGGCAACGGCACGTTTAACAGGTTTAAAGGGTTGAGTCAATGGATTAAAACGGGTCACAAGTCCCAAGGTTTAATGGCTAATTTTGCTGAATCAATCATATTGAATAGCGGCAGATCCCTTGCGAGTTGTTAATGTTTTAGGGCATCAACAACTTGATGGAGGGCGACGGAATGAGAGGCTTTAAACAAGACGCGATCGCCCCCTTTTAAAAACGTCCGTAATCGTTGGGTTAACGCTTCATGAGCGTCAGGAGTTTCGATATTTTCAATATCAACAAAGGATAGCCCATGAGCGCCATCGGCCATCGCTTCAGCTTCAGGAAGTTCCGCCAAGATAAACAAGGCATCCAGATTAAGCTGTTTCACCCGTTCCCCCACCTGTCGGTGAAAGTCGAGAGATTGTTCCCCCAACTCCTTCATGGTTCCTAACACAGCAATCCGTCGTTGTCCGGGAACCTCAGCCAATAACTCCAAGGCGGCTAACATGGATTCAAGTCCAGCATTATAGCTTTCATCTAATAACTCTAAATCTCCCGCTAGGAGATGTTTCTGGGCGCGTCCATTGGGAATATTAACCGCTAATCCGTGGTTGAGGCGATTGGTATTGAGGTTGAGGAGGCGGGCCACGGCGATCGCCGCCAGATAATTGAGGGCGTTATGTCGGCCCGGAAGGGGTAGCGGATAGCGTAGGCCGTCGATTTCCACGGTATGAGAGTCGATGAGGGTTCCTCGCAAATCTCCCGCCGTCAAACCAAAGGTGAAGGTTTTCCCGGCCCACACCCCCGCCGCCGTCTCCATCAATAACGCATCATCGGCATTGAGAACCGCACAGCCGGTTTGAGGCATTTCCGCCAAGAGTTCACATTTGGCCTGGGCGATCGCCTCTCGCGATCCCAGCAAACCAATATGGGCCGTTCCCACATTGGTAATTACCCCAATATCCGGGCGGGCGATATGCGTCAGTTCGGCAATTTGCCCCTTTCCCCGCATGGCCATCTCCACCACCGCATAGGTGTGATTCTCATTCAGTTGTAGTAGAGTTTTGGGAACGCCAATTTCGTTATTAAAATTATCTTGCGTTTTCAAGACATTGCCATGAATCCCTAAGATTGCTGCAATCAGTTCCTTGGTAGTGGTTTTGCCCACCGAACCCGTCACCCCAACCACCGGAATCGCATGAGTATCCCGCCACCAGCGGCCTAAACGTTGATAGGCGGCCAGAGTATCGGGAACCACCAGTTGCGGTAACGTCTCATCATCGAGGGGATGGTGAACCAAGACGGCGATCGCCCCCCGTTCCCGGGCCTGATAGACAAAATCATGGCCGTCAAACTGATCTCCCGATAGGGCAACAAACAAATTTCCGGGGCCAACCGTGCGCGTATCCGTAGAAATTCCCGTACAGGCGCGGTTGAGAGACTGTTCCGAACAACCCTTGGGGGTTGCAGAAAGGACATGGGCAAGATGCTGAAGGAAAACGCGCATGGTGGTAGCAATCTGGAGTTGAGACGGTTAGAAACGATGGTAGGACTTGGGAGTTAAGACCTTGCGTTGTAATTGGCGTAGCAGGAACCAACCGATCATACAACCGATAAAGTAGTGCAGGAAATCCCAGGGGTCGAAGTGACTGCCGATGAGAAGTCGCCCCACAACGGTTTGGCGGATCCTGTCCAGGATTGGATGTTGATACAGTTGCGAGACTTCAATCAAACTGGTGAGGATAAAGATGAGTCCGGCGATCGCCCCCGCCGCCAATTCTGGGATAATATACGCCACCAGAAACATCCAAAAGAGTTCATAGAAAATCGTCCCAGCAGAATTTTGCAGCCAGGCCGCCAACGGGACTGTATCAACCCGACTGGCAATTCCCAGGGCAATCGAGATAACCATGGCGATCGCCAAATAGCGACGATACCGACGAATACGCTGTTGGCGTGCGGTGCGGAATTTCATCGCAGTTCCAACCCAAGAGAGGACAAGTCTGATTGACCCGTTGAGGCGATGATAGCATTCCCACTTCCCCACGTCTCACGGACCCAAACCCCAACCCGATTTCTCCCCTATTGCTTGGCCTCTTGCCTCTTGCCTCTTGCCTCTTGCCTCTTGCCTCTTGCCTCTTGCCTCTTGCCTTCTTTTGCCTATTCCCCCTTGCCCTCTTCCAAATAGTTACAGTTATAAAGCATCTCCGCTTCCGCCTCTCCCAACGGGATTTGAACATGAGGAACCCCATCAAGCCAATTTTGGAACGATCGCCCCCCCTGGGCAATAAACTCGCGTAACTGAGGCAACACCTCAGGGCGATAGAAGCCACAGAGCGGTTCCCAGCCCGCCTGAGAACGCGCGACAGCCACCAACTGCTCAGAAAAATGGTTTTCTAAATGATTCACCCAGCCCCGCAAAATCGCCCCATCCAGACAGGGTAAATCGCAACCTAACAGCCAAATCCAATCCACCTCAGCGGGGTTAGACTCCCCTAGAACCTGTTGCAAAGCCACCAAAGGGCCTTCACCGGGGCGTTCGTCGGCCAGCCAGTGATAATCGGCCGGGAGAATCTCTCGATAGCGATCGCCCCAGGGGGTCATCACCGTGACATCTCCCACCACCGCCGCTGCCACATCATACACCCGCCGCAACAAGGGAACCCCCTCCCACAACACCAGAGACTTATCTCGCCCCATGCGGCGACTGAATCCCCCCGCTAAAATCACAGCTTTCACCTTAACGGACATGATCACGCAACTCCTGAACTTTCGTCATCAATCGCCCTTGACTCAGGTTCTGTTCGGCGCGAGTTAACCCTTGCTGTAAACTGCTGCATACGCCGCAACGCCAGAGATAAAACCCTAAATTCCAAATCGCGGCCGGCGTCAGGGGCGTATTGTCTCCGGTCAGAGTCTGTTGCAACATCTCAATATACTTCCGTTCGCCGTCGAGGGGAATATCGCTTCCCCCTAAGTCATATTCAATGGGATGTAGATGTAACCGTTCCCAAGTGGGGGGAGTAGTGTCGTCGCCGGGTTGTCCAAATTGACCAATAATGGCCGGCCGACTGCGGGGCAAATCACAACTGCCTTCTAGGCCCTTAACCGTGGTAAAACAGGTCTGTTGGCGTAAGTTTAACGCCGTTTGAAACAGGCCTTCGGTGGGGGGATGGACGAAGCCACAGACGAGATGAACCTGGCCCTCGTAGGGAACCCACATCAGTTCCATCGTGGCGATGGGGGGCCGTTTGCCGAGTTGATTTCGATAGGTGACGAGTTGTTCGGCGGCGGGGAAGAAGTTAGGCTGATAGTAGAAACTGATGCGATGGTGGCTGAGGAGGTCTGAGAGGCGATCGCGTCCCAGTTTCGTCCAATCAATGCCTAATCCCTGCCAAATGTCAATCAGGGGAACTCCATATTTGGTAGGCATCCGTCCGCCACCGTGAGTCAGACAAGCGACCCCTTCGACGGCTAAACCGAGGGCCGTGATGACGGTGACCGGGGCCGTGCGCGATCGCCCATCGTAGGGACAGCCTAACACAGTCACCAACCCGTCAATGGCCCGGAGTTTCTGGGCCTGGCGATCGCACGCATCCAAAAACCCCGCCAGTTCCTCACCGCGCGGCCGTTGAATGCGATGGGCAATTAGAAACGCCCCAATCTGGGCGGGGGTGGCTTCTGCGGCCAGCATCATCGCCATGGCCTCGGCAGCATCATCTCGACTGAGATTTTTGCCCGTATGAGGGCCACTACCAACACGCTGGATAAAGGGGCGAAATCTGTCGCTCATCGTCAAGGATGCCATTGAGGGGGACGGTTGCTGTCAACCAATTACCATTGTTTCAGGATTCACCCCACCAGAGCAATCGGATTATTCTACCCCTGCTCGTCCATGATGCAATTGTTGAATCTTCATTGTTGAAATGGGTGTTGCCCAAACGTCCCCTTGATGATAAAAGCAACTCATATATCATGTTTTTTGTTTTTTGTCAAGACAAATCCGATAAAACTTGACCGGTCTGGGCTTAGGGGGCGATCGCAACCCTTGTCACAAAATGATACGTACTGTAAAGTAGTAATATAGCCTTCAAACTAGAAACAAAATTTAATAAAGCGGGTCGTCGAGTTCGGTCTGACAGCCAACGGAATGCAACCCGTGTCATGGCCGATTTTTTGTACAAATCGTTGTACAAACCATTGTCCACATCTGTCCACATCTGTCCACATCATTGTCCAAATCACGCTTTAGGCTCCCCTCAACTATGTCTTCCACCCTGCAAGCCTCCGAGAATACCCCTGCCTTGGATGACGACAAACCCCGTAAGACCGTCCATTACCCCATTGTCATTATCGGAGGAGGTGCAGCGGGAATCACCACCGCCTCCCTACTGCTCAAACAAGACCCCTCCCTCACCATTGCCATCATTGAACCCTCGGAAAAACACTACTATCAACCCGGTTGGACCCTAACCGGTGGTGGTGTTTTCCAAGTCGAAGACACCGTAAAATCGCAACAACAGGTGATGCCCAAAAGCGTCACCTGGATTATTGAGCGAGCCACCGAGTTCAAGCCCGAGCAAAACGCCGTCCTCACCACCGGCAACCTACAAGTCGAGTATGACGGCTTAATCGTCTGTCCAGGCATCCAGATTGATTGGCATCTCATTAAAGGGCTCAAAGACGCCATCGGCAAAAACGGAGTCACCAGCAACTACTCCCCCAAATACGCCCCCTACACCTGGGAAAGCATCCGTAACTTCAGCGGTGGGAACGCCCTTTTCACCTATCCCAACACCCCCATCAAATGTGGCGGCGCTCCCCAGAAAATCATGTACATGGCCGACGACCACTTCCGCAGCAAAATGGGCCTGCGAGACCGCTCGGATGTCATGTTTCTGACCCCAAACACCCGTATGTTTGGCGTTGAAGCCTATGCCAACATCCTAGGAAAAGTCGCCAAAGAGCGCGAGATTAAGGTTAAATTCGCCCATAACCTCAAAGAGATTAAAGGCGAGCAGCAAGAAGCCATCTTTGAGATTCTCGAAAATGACACCCCCGTCGATGAAGTCAGCATTCCCTACAACTTCATCCATGTTGCCCCTCCCCAGAGTGCGCCAGATTTCATTAAACGCAGTCCCCTAGCAGACCCCGAGAGTCCCTATGGTTGGGTTGATATCCATCCGGGAACCTTGCAACACAAGCGTTATCCCAACATCTTCAGCCTCGGCGACGCCTCCTCTGCCCCCACCTCCAAAACCGCCGCCGCCGTCCGTAAACAGGCCCCCGTCGTTGCCCAAAACCTGCTCAGCTTCTTCAACTCAAGGCCCCTCGTTTCGGAATATGACGGCTACACCTGCTGTCCTCTGATTACCGGCTACGACAAAACCGTCATGGCCGAGTTTGATGGCTACAACTGCCAGCCCACCTCGAGTTTCCCCCTCAACCCCATCAAAGAGCGTTGGGTGATGTGGTTGATGAAAAAACACGCTCTCCCCTGGATTTACTGGAATCGGATGTTAACCGGCGAACCCTTCGAAGGCAACTATATCAAACCCTTCCGCTGGCGCGGTTAAGCCTCTCCTCGGCAACATTCCCCTCGAAGTCGCCGTAACAGTCCCCCCTAACTCGGTCTGAAGTCCGAGTTAGGGGGGGTTTTTATGATTAAGCACTCAATAGATGTTAAGTTATGTAACAAAAATGAGTAATCCTCGATTTGCGTTATACCATAGCTACATAGACATATATGCCATCTTCTATTCGTCGAACGCGACTGAGACCGAACTGAGACGCAACTCAAACCGAACTAAGACCGGACTGAGACGCAACTGAGACGCAACTGAGATGCAACTTAGATGTAACTGAAACAATTGGGAGGACATTCAGCCAATGGGACAACTCTATGACGAACTCGAACAAGACATTCTTTTCCAGCATGGGATGAACGCCTGTCTAAACTGTGGTGTATGTACCGCTGTTTGCCCAGCGGCTGAAGTCTATGACTACTCCCCTCGGGAAGTGATGAACATCGTCTCAACTCAAGATGACGACCTCATCATCGAAGAACTCCTCAAATCCGACAAAATCTGGTTTTGTGGACAATGTTTTTCCTGTAAAACCCGCTGTCCCCGAGGAAACAGTACCGCCTCAGTCATTTTAGCCCTGCGTCGGCTGTCCGTCCGTCATGGCTACTTCGCCGAGTCCGAAAAAGGCAGACAACAACTCATCGCCAAGCGGCTATTCGGCGAAAATATGTTGAAACGGGGCTATACCTTACTCGCAGAAAACATGGCCCCAGACCATTTCCCCGAACTGGGCGAAAACTGGGAATACTACTACGAACATCAAGCCGAAATGCGGGAATGGTGGGGCGTTCCCATGAACCTAGAAAACAGTGCCGGGTCTCACCGTCAAATTCCTGAAGAAGACTTGGATGAATTGCGCGAAATTTACCACAAAACCGGTGCTGTCACCCTCATGGATGCGGTTGAAGCCGGTATGGAACGCAAACTCGGCAGTAAAGCCGAAGTTGATAAATACTGGCAAACCTGGCTAGACACAGCGGACAGCCGCAACTACGACCTTCCTAAATCAAAATCCCGTTAACCGCCCACCGCCCACGGTCCAGCGGCCCCATGATTTCTCCTCTCCGAAGAACGGCTAAGGCTAGGGTCTCCCGATTACCTCTTACCATCCCCTCCTGGGAGGGGTTAGGGGTGGGTTATGCCTGTTCCCTGTTCCCTGTTCCCTATTCCCTCTTGCCTTCTTCTCCCCTGTTCCCTATTCCCTAATCACTCATGAAAGTTAAACGCGAAAACCGCCTCTGGGAAACCCACCAAAAAGAAGTTCCCACCGTTGACGATGACGGAGGTCAACTTTGGGGATGCTTCCGCAGTTGCTTCTTACAAAGTACCGCCCCCTATACCGAAGGGATTGCCTATAAAGTCTTGAAAAATGACTTAGGCATCGACCTCAGAGAAGCACCCGGCCATACCTCATGCGGTGCCATTGGCTATCACGGCGATGTCTCCAATCTGGACACACAAATGGTCGTGGCGGCCCGCAACTTCTCCGTGGCTCATTATGAACAAGGGGTTGACAATCTCTTTTCCTTCTGCGTCACCTCCTTTGCCAACTACACCGAAGTCATTAAACTTTGGGAAGAAGAACCCGAACTGCGGGAGTACACCGAAAAAACCCTCAAAGAAACCACCGGGCGAGACTTTTGGATTCCCCATGTCTCCGGCGAACGGCCATCCGTCGTTCATGCCTCCGATGTGTTTTTTGCCAATCGCCATAAACTGGCCGAAAAAGCCAAGTATAGTCTCAAAGGTGTCAAAGCCGTTGACCACATTGGCTGTCACTATGGCAAAATCTTCCCCGGTGAAGCCATGGGTGGCGTTGAATTTCCCCAAGTCTTAGTGGGACTATTACAAGCCTTTGGAGCCGAGATTGTGGACTATCCTGAACGGCGACATTGTTGTGGTATGGGCTTCCGTCAATGTGCCTTTGCCGAAAACCGCGACTACACCGCCAGCAGTGTCTACAAGAAACTCAAAAGCCTCAAAGAAGCTCATCCCGATTGTCGTTTGATGCTCACCAACTGTCCTGGTTGTACGGTGTTTTTAGATGCCGAACAAGGAACCATCAAAGATGCTCTGGAAGAAGAATTTAATGTCAGCATTTTGGACTATGCCCAATTAACCGGCTTGCTCTTGGGCTATGACCCGTTCAAGGATTGTGGTTTAAATGCCAAAGTGGTTCCCATTGAACCCTTGTTAGACCAAATTGGCATTCCCTATGACAAGTCGAAAACCTTTGAAGAACGGCGGCGACCTTTTTAGGAGTCTTCGGGGCAGAATCGGACGAAATAACCGTTGCGAAACTTGCCCCTTTCCTAGAGACGTTGAACCAACCCGATGATGTAATACGAGGATTAAGAGAATGAGTCAGACAGTTGTAATTATTGGTGGTGGTGTGGCTGGATTGTCCGCCGCTGGACGCCTACGAGATTTTGGCTATGATGTGGTTTTAATCGAAAAAGAATCACAAGTTGGGGGATATGTCAAGAATTGGTATAAAGTTTTCCCCGACTTTACCCCCGGTTCAGAAATTGTCGATCGCTTAAAACAGGATCTACGAGGAACTGAGATTTTAACGGATTGTTCCGTGGAAAAAATTGAGGGAGCGGCCCCGAATTTCCGGGTCACCACATCAACGGGGAAAGAGATTGCGGCCAATGCCATTTTAGTCGCCACTGGATTCCGCCACTTTGATGCCACCTTCAAGGAAGAGTATGGCTATGGTCTCTATGACAATACCATCACTTCCATTGACTTTGATGCCATGCTCAAACAGAAGCAGGTGAGAACGGCGGCGGGCAAGATTCCCAAAAAAGTGGCCATGGTTCACTGTGTCGGCTCCCGAGATCAGCAGGTGAACAATAACTATTGTTCTCGGGTTTGCTGTACCAATTCCGTGAAAGTGTCGATTGGACTCAAGGAATTGCTGCCCGATTGTGAGGTGTTCTCCCTGTATATGGACATTCGCGTTTTTGGTCGCGGCTATGAAGAATTGTACCGAAGTTCTCAGGAAGAGTATGGCGTGCAATTTATTCGCGGTCGCCTGTCCGAAGCCAGTGAACAGAATAATGGCAGCTTGCTGTTGCGGGTTGAGGATACCTTAACCTCTCGACCGATGCGATTGACGGTGGATTTACTGGTCTTGATGGTGGGAATGTGCGGGAATTCCGAGTTGTCCGAGGTGGCGGGTTTGAAAACTGGCGTGGACCGCTTTTATGAAACGGCTCATCAGCAGTATTCCAATAACGCCTCACATCGCCCCGGAATTTTCCTGGCGGGAACGGCGACGGGTCCTAAGGCGATTGTCGAGTCGATTACCGATGGACGTTCAGCGGCGGCGGATATCGCGGGCTTTTTAGCCACGTCAGCCCCGATGAATGGCATGAATGGTTCATCTCAGGGACGATTCGCCGCGATGGAATTGTCAAATTTAGGAGGACGAACATGAAACGCAAGAAATGCTTTTTTGGCCTGAAAGTCGATCGCCAAGTTGACGGCGATCGCATGAATGGAGGGGCCATGGCGAAAGTCCTGGCCGAAGGAGGCCAAGCCGCCGCCATCTCCGCCTGTATGCAATGCGGAACCTGTAGCGGTGGCTGTACCAACATCGATCGCATGGATGTATCGCCCCGCAAACTGATTCTGATGTTGCAACGCGGCGATTGGGAGAGCGTTCTCAAAAGTAACACCCTCTGGCTTTGTAGTTCCTGCTATATTTGCACCTCCCGTTGTCCCCGTGGCGTTCGTCCCTCGGATGTGATTGAAGCGGCCAAGGCGATCGCCATCAGCGAAGGAATCGAAAATGATGCCACTCGTTTCCATGAAATCTTTGTCGAGTTAGTCCAAAAACGAGGCATCCTCTTTGAACCGGAATTGATGCAGAAATATGGGGGACTCAAAGCGATGGTGGATCAAGCTCCCCTGGGGATTCAACTGGCACTCAAGGGCAAACTCTCTCCCCTTCCGGCCAGCGTCAAGAACCCCGATCAATTCCATGATGCCCTCGAAAAACGCAAACGAACTCGCACCCACAACCCTGATTTATCATGACCACTGAATACGCCTATTATCCTGGATGTAGCTTACATACCAGTGCCAAAGAATTTGACATCTCCACCCGAGTTGTCCTCGACGCATTAGGAGTTCATCTGCACGAAATTGAGGATTGGTCCTGTTGTGGCGGTTCCGTCGCCGCTGGACTCTCCCATGACGTGGCCATGGCCTTAGCCGCTCGTAATGTGGTGTTAGCCCAACAGCAACATCGAGATCTCCTGGCCTCGTGTTCGGGCTGTTACAACAAGTCCGCCAAAGCCGCTCAGGCCCTCGACGATCCCCAAGAAGGTCCCAAAATTGCCGCCACGTTGTCGGATATGGGCCTATCCGTCGAAGACGAAGCCATCCGCGTTCGCAATGTGGTTGATGTTCTCTGGAATGACATTGATGTCGCCTCTAAAATCACCAACCCCCTCCACGGCTTGAGGGTCGCCTCCTATTACGGCTGTCTCTTGACTCGTCCTCAGGATATCACCGGCTGGGATTCTCCCGTGTCTCCGGTGTCTCTCGATCGCCTCACCGAAATTTGTGGAGCAACCCCCGTTGACTTTCGTTCAAAAGCGAAATGTTGTGGTGGGCCAATCCTCGTCTCTCAAAAAAAGACGGCCTTTGAGTTGACCAAAAAAATTCTCGATGAAGCTAGAGAACGCAGAGCCGATTGTATCGTTTTGGCCTGTCCTCTCTGTGCCAATAACCTAGAACTTCGTCAAGCTGACATTGAAGAAGCCTATCAAGAATCCTACAATATGCCGATTCTTTATATCACGGAACTGGTGGGCTTGGCGATGGGATTATCTCCCCGCAAATTGGGACTGTATAAACACGTCGTTTCCCCCAAACCCGTCGTTGAAAAAATCAAGCAGGGGGCTAAACTGGTTTGATGACCCGTCGGGGCGGCCCCCTGCACCCCTTCCCCGGAATCCCCCAGCATAGCGGCTATTTGGTCGTTCACCGCTGGGGGAAATGGGGTTTAGTTAAACTTGGATTTTGCTTCTTCCACCGAGCGACTAAACTCATCCCAAGCATTTTGAAAGCCAGTTTTCAAACTATCCCAAGCATCATCGCTGGAGGATTTTAGGTCAGCGAGATGTTGTTGAAGTTCATTTCGCTTAGATTTTAGGTTTTCGACTTTTTGAGTCCACTCCTGTTTAGCATCGCCGCTGGCTTGGTCGGCTTTGGCTTGGAGTTCATCAATTTTAGCACCCCATTCTTGGAGTTGGCTTTCCATTTTACCTTGATATTCTTGGCGATTTTCCATGTTGGTT
>SIHH01000014.1:16376-19005 GCA_004299065.1 Phormidium sp. SL48-SHIP
GGAATCTCCTGACAGACTAATTCAAAAAACTCAGCGATGGGGGGAATCTCCAGTCGATCCTCACTGGTGACGGCGACGACTTCCCGTTGCAGATTGGGGAAACAGGGATCGGGGGCAATGGGGCGCACGGCCAGGGTTTCATCGGCATCTAAGAGGGCGGATTTGGGCAAAATCGAGATCATGCGCCCCTGTCGCACCATACCCCGAAAAGCATCCAAGGTATTTAATTCTAAAGCGGCATGGAAGCTTTGACCCAACTGAGCAAAGGCATCCTGAACCAGCCGCTGCATTCCATAGCCATCTTTGAACACCACATGGGGATAGTGGCTGAGGGCTTCCCAGGGAATTTCGTCGTATTGAGTGAGAGGGTGATTAGCGGCCATCAAGACATCTACCGTTTCCCAGTAGAGCGATCGCACCACCATTTCCGAACTCAGCGTCAGACGAGGATTGTTCATGACGATCGCCACATCCACCAAGCCATCCCGTAACACCTTCAACGAGCGATCGCTCCCCAACGAGGTGACTCGTAACTGCACCTGAGGGCGACGGGAACAGAACCGTTGCAAAATGGGTGGCAAAAAATAGGCACAGACGGAATGAATCGCAGCGACACACAACTCCGTTTGTTTCCCCTCCGCCAACTCGCGAATTTCCATCATCGCCGTTCGCCACTCGCGACAGATGCGACTGGCGTGGGGGAGAAAGCGATCGCCGGCCACCGTCAACGTCGCCGTAGTCTGACGATGCAATAACGGCAATCCCAATTCAGTCTCCAACGCCTGTACCTGACGACTCACCGTCGATTGCGTCACCTGACATAAACGGGCAGCCTTCTGAAAACTGCCCGTTTCAACAACGGCTAAAAAGGCCTCTACCTGCTCTAATCGCATTCAAGTCGTCGTGATGGTTGTGCCGTACCTACTCTACAGAGGGAGGAACCCCGCAAAAAGTAAGCCTTGATACGGCACAAAAAACCCGATTTGCGATTTAAAACGAGAAGGTGGTGCGAAGCGTGCCGATAAAGGCCCCATCGTGATCGGCATCCTGGTTAGGATTCAACAACCAGATAAAGCCGGGGGTGATGGTGATGTTCTCCGACAACTGGACTTTATAAAGTCCTTCAATATGGAAGGGGGTTTCATTCTCCATATCTTGAGTTCCGGGAATATCAACACTACCCAAATAGGGTTCTGCCCCCACAATCAAAGCCCCGAAATTCCCCGGTAGCAGTAAATCCGGGAAACTTAAGGTTAGGGCATAGTTCCAGATTTCCGCATCCCCTAGGCCAATGAGACGGGCATCAGTGAAGCCACCCCAAGCCCCCACCCGCAAGCGAGGCGAGAGATCCCAGAGGGCCTGAACCCCATAATGATGACTAGAGACGGCGGTGGTGAGTTGTCCTTGAGAGAGATTGGAACTGGCCGCCAAGGCTGCCGGGGAGAGGTTGCTGAGTTGGGTTCCCGTTCCCCCGAAGCCAAAACGCCGTCCCTGAGAGACATCGTAGGCGCGAATATAGGTTAGGCCAAACTTGAGGCGATCGCTCGGTTCAACCACCAATTGGCCCAAAGCCGAATAGTTGCCATTAAACAGGCCGGCCCCTTCCTCGGGAGTGTTACCCCCTCGCGCCAAATAGCCCAGAGACAGTTCCAGACTGTCCCCCAGCCGTTGCCGCAGGCCAACCCCCACACCGCCTAACCCACTGCGATAAATGGGATTGCGTTCCCCAAAGCGAGACAAGGCCCCAGTCGCCCCGCCTCCGGCTTCTAAGCCAGGGTTAAAGGTGTCGTTGTAGAACTGATGGCCGCCCGCATTGGCCATCAGAGTCACTTGTAGAGTGTCTGTGGCGGGGAAAACGTAATGTAAGCGATTTAAGTTGAGGCTGTTACCGCTGTCTCCGTCAAAGGCAAAGCGCCCCTCATTGGTGTTCATCTCATCAGCAAAGCTATTGCCCAAATTGCCGAATTGCAGACGGGTATGGAGGCGATCGCGCCCGGTGAAACTACTCACGAGATTGAGTCGCCCCCGATTGGCAAAGATGGTTTGAACATCATTGTCCGAGTCACCGTCAGAGATACCATCACCGCCCCAAGCATCCGCCAAAACAAAGGCCACTTCCCCTCGCAGTTGAGTCGTCGCCGAGAATTGATTAGCTTCGAGTTCCGAGGTACGGGCTTCGAGTCCGTCAACCCGTCCTCGCAACGTCGCCAATTCAGCGGCAAATTCCTCTTGTAAACGGCGAATTGTAGCTAAATCCCCGGCATCGAGTCCGTCGCCGCCGCCCACAATGGCCACAATCTGATCCAAACAGGCGTTTAAGCCAGCGGCGAACTCATAGCGCGTCATGAAGTTGTTACCGCGAAAGGTTCCGTCGGGATAGCCAGCGATACAGCCGTAGCGTTCGACGAGGGATTGCAGGGCCTGAAAGGCCCAATCCGTCGGTTGCACGTCCGAGAGTTGAGAGACGGACGTCACTTGGGCCAACTGCTGCGGTGTCTCAGACGAGGTGGGGACATTCGGGATGGGGGCGCTGTTTAGGGGGCTGGCGGTTGCCATCAGGCCGGCGAATCCCAATAGGGGCGCGATCGCCCACGACGTAGAATGGGTCATGGTTTTCAAACTCCTCACA